>CAMJNS010000025.1 GCA_946407375.1 uncultured bacterium | reverse complement strand
GATAAAGGTAATTACAGGAGTAAGAAGATGTGGAAAATCCTACCTCTTGTTCGAATTATTCTACAAATATCTATTAGACAGCGGAGTAAAAGAAAACCATATTATAAAATTAGCATTAGATGACCGTTCAAATAAAAAATACAGAGATCCAGATGAATTGTTCAGCTTTGTAAAAAGTAAAATTAAAGATAAGAAGCCTTATTTTATATTATTAGATGAAGTTCAACTTGTCCCTGAATTTGAAGATGTATTAAATTCTTTTCTTCATATATCAAATGCAGATACCTATGTTACCGGAAGTAACGCAAAGTTCCTTTCTAAAGATATTATTACAGAATTTCGTGGGCGTGGTGACCAGATTCATTTATATCCACTATCTTTCTCTGAATATATGACCGCTTATCATGGTGATAAAAGAGATGGTTGGCAACAATATATTATTTATGGTGGCTTGCCAAAAATAATATATATTGAAAATGAAGAAGACAAAATTGAATATCTTGGAAATATTTTCAAAGAAACCTACATTAAAGACATTTTAGAAAGAAATGATGTTAGAAATCCAACAGAACTAGAAGAATTGCTTGATATTGTTTCTTCTAATATAGGATGTCTCACGAATCCTAAGAAATTATCTGACACATTTAAATCTAAAAAAAATGTTTCTCTCCACCCCGATACAATCAAAAATTATTTAGAATATTTTGAAGATTCGTTTCTTATTAGTAAAGCAAAACGATTTGATATAAAAGGGAAAAAATACATTAATACTCCGATGAAATACTATTTCACAGATATGGGCTTAAGAAATGCCAGATTAAACTTTAGACAAATTGAAGAAACTCATCTAATGGAAAACGTTATATATAATGAATTGTTAATTCGCAGATTTAATGTTGACGTTGGAAGTATTGATTATAGTTTTTATGATGCTAATGGTAAACGTATACAAAAGAATTTGGAAATAGACTTTATATGCAATAAAGGCTCTAAACGCTATTATATACAATCTGCTTTTTCTTTGCCAAATGAAGAAAAGAAAAATTTTGAACAGCGTTCTTTGCTAATGACACAGGATGCTTTCAAAAAAATTATTATTTCCAAAGATGCTTTAGCCCCTTTATATAACGATGATGGCATATTGGAAATGAACATATTTGATTTCCTGCTTAACGAAAATAGTCTTGATTTATAATAACTAGCTGGCTTTAGCCAACTTTAGGGATTAGGGCGTAGGGAGAAGAGCTTAGGGGATTATTTTAGCAATCGCAAGTCTCTGCCGTTATCGTCATTGCGAACGTAGCGAAGCGAAGTGTGGCAATCCAGTCTAACAGCAGCGGTCAGATGCTTGTTCGACCTTATTCTCCTCCGCGGTCTCTGTTAATTTATGCCTTCGGATAAACTTTGAGGGAACGAGCCTTGTGCGGAGAATAGAAGGTCTCGCGTCTACTGACCGCTTTTTTGATTTGTCATTATTGTGCGAGAAATAAGATCTGCTCCCACCGTGGGAGATTCTTTTTTTCATTAGATCCTCCCCAAATCTTTGATTGGGGGAAGTGGCACGCAGTGCCGGAGGGGGCTGAAAAGCGACAGCTTTTCGGTGGGGTGCATCTTAGTTTATTTCAACGTTGGTGAATGTATTCTAAAGCTCTCCCTTGAGGGAGAGAATTAAAGAGAGGGTGACGGGACTATAGTTAACCGCAAGTTATTCGTCATTGCGAGGCGTTGTAAACGCCGTGGCAATCTAGAAGATAACTAGATCGCCACGCATACTTCGTATGCTCGCGATGACAGTTATGGCATATAACATAATTTAACTCTGGTTCGGTCACCCTTCCGGCTTGCTTTGCAAGCCACCTCCCCTCTATGGGAGGCTTTAGGCAATACCACCCACCACTTATCACTTACCACGCCAAGCAAAGCTTGGCAATTCCTAATTCCTCACTCATCATTCCTAATTCTGATTCAGCGTCGGTGGGGGAACTGTCACTTATAGGAATCAGGTTTTTCGATTGGCATATAATCATCATCCATGAAGGTTATGCTAGTGCCTTCGCTAAGAGCATCTTCCTTTTCGACAACAATAGTTCGCTTGTCTTTTGTATTCATAGCTTTTGCTAACTTGTCGTTAAAGAAAGTGTAGGTTGCCGAAACCTGTGGAATATCATATTTGCCTGTTTTCTTATCGAAAAAGTTGTTAAACCAAACCCCAATAGTAGGATTTCTACTGGTCAAAACTCCGCTGCCTCTGTTGCTGGGGTTCTTTGACTCAACCTTGATACTAATCTTTGTGAGGCTGGATTTTATTCCGCTATATTCGCCGCCTTCATAAATTGACTTATCCCAGGTGAGATAATTGCTATCGGCTTCAAATTCAATATAGGTAACGCCAACCATCGGAGTGCTTATAGGAATTCCGCTGCTAAAAGCAGGAACATTTGTTGTGAACTCTTTTACTTTTGTATCATTGCCTTCCATATATGTAACTGCAAACTTTTGCTGAAAAGTTACATCATCGGCAAAATGTCTGCTTTTGTCTGAATATTTGTCATACAAATATTGCAATGGAAACTCTAAACCTATACATTCTTCATTCTTAGCATTAACCCAGCCATTTTTCTTTGTCCACTTAGCGAGCTGACTCTCAGTTCCTGCTGCCTGTTTCCCTTTATATAAAAAGCTAACGCTAACTGTCATTTCATCGACACGGTTAAGAGACTTGCTTATTGTAGGAAGGCTGTAAAAGGCAGATTTCCAATAGGTCGGGTCTACTGTCTGTATAGCCTCTTTCCTTTGGGCTTCTGAATAATTATTTAGGCTAAGCAGACCGCCAATAGTAGTCTTTCGAGTTTCAACATACTGCTTTCGGAAATCGTAAACGAACTCGCCTGTATTCCTAGTTTTTTCGTCTTTTATAGCAACAGACTTGCTTAGATTATACCAGTAACTTGGGGTGTCATTTAAGTCATAAACTTTATCTGGTTCGACTTTTGAGGGGCTTTCAATCGAATAAAGACCTTCCATTAATTTAGCTATTACAGGTTCTGAAATTTTGTTTAGCTGCTTGTCGGTAAGTTCATCGCCACCAATGGTTTCAATCATCAAAACACCAGACTGGGTTAAGTTTTCTCTTAAAATACTAACATTAACATCTGCACTATCGCCAATCAGCCACATTTTCATTGCGGATTCATAATACTTACGATTATGACTGAAATAATCAAAAGCCTTGTCATAGCTTGCCGCTATTCTCACAGAATACTCTGGAGTTAAGCAGTTATAATTGAAGACATAGTAAACCTGCAAGCCCCCGTTCCCATTAAGCAATGCTTCTGTCACAGGAACTCCAAGATTATTCAAACTCATCTGTATCGGAATACATTCGTTTGTAAAACTAGGACCTATTTCAGGATAAGTTATGTTATCGCCCAAAAGTTCTCCACGAAGGTCATAGAGCATAATTTTAGCATTTTTCATATCTAATGGAGCAAGTTTAATCTTATTTTCTTGAATACCAGCAGTTTTAGATAATTCTTTTTTGGCAAGCGGAAGAGCATCATCAGGAAGTGTTAGACTAATTCCGCACTGGAAAATTCCGCCGTCATTTTTTATACCAGCTTTAGAGTTTTTCTGGAACGAAACAAGTTTTATCATGGGTTCGCCACTTTTGCTTTCAGCTAGTCTAGGTCTGTTGGAAACGTAATACCACTGCTTCTCGTCTTTTGCGTCTTGTACACAAGTAATGTTTTCTTGTGATTTATTATATTTGAAAGAAATATCATGCCTGATAAATGAAGCCAACCCCGAAGCGGCCATTAATACCGAGGGCTGCATGAGCAGAATAAAAAAAGAAGCAATTAAGAATTTTTTCATTTTCCAACTCCCTAACACATAATACACTTTTTTGTCTCTAAAAAACCACCTGCAAATAATATGCAGGTGGTTTTGTCTCTTTGTAATCTAAACCTTACTTATAAGAAGCTGGTTTTTCGATTGGCATATAGTCATCATTCATAAAGGTTATGCTTGTGCCTTCGCTCAAAGCATCATCTTTTTCGATAACGATTGTCTTCTTGTCCTTGGTATCCATAGCTTTAGCCAACTTGCCATTGTAGAATGTGTAAGTTGCAGAAACCTGTGGTACTTCATATTTGCCAGTCTTCTTGTCGTAGTTGTTGTCGAACCAGAAGCAAGCATTTGGATTCTTGCTAGTTAAAGTTGCATTACCAGAATTCTTTGGAGTCTTTGATTCCATCTTGATACCAATCTTGGTAAGATTAGACTTCAAGCCATCAAATTCGCCGCCTTCATATTCTGCTTTATCCCAAGTGAGGCTGTCTTCGTCAGCTTCAAATTCGATGTAAGTTACGCCAACCATTGGTGTGCTTATAGGAATATCGCCTGTGAATGCAGGAACAGTGGTAGAGAATTTCTTAACCTTTGTATTGTTGCCTTCCATGTAGGTAACTTCAAAATTCTGCTGGTAGGTAATATCATCAGCGAAAGTTTTGCTATTCTTAGAATACTTGTCATAGAAGTATTTCAATGGGAATTCCAAACCAATGCATTCTTCTTTCTTAGCATCAACCCAGCCTTCTTTTTTAGTCCATTTAGCCAACTGCTGTTCTGTTCCTTCTGCCTGTTTGCCTTTATAGAGGAAGTTAACAGTAACAGTCATTTCGTCGATACCGTTCAAAGACTTGCTTATAGTTGGCAAGCTATAGAAAGCATTCTTCCAGTAAGTTGGGTCTACGGTCTGAACTGCTGCATCTCTCTGAGCCTGAGTATAACCAGCAAGACTCAAAATGCCGCCTACAGTAGTTTTTCTTGTTTCAATATAGCGTTTTCTGAAATCGTAAACAAATTCGCCAGTCTTTCTTGTCTTAACACTCTTGAAAGCCATGTTAGTGCTTACATTAATCCATGCTCCACTTACTTCCTTTGGATCGCCAGATTTTGCTGGTTCAATTTTTTCAGGAGTTTCGATTTCATAGATACCCTTCATAAGTTTTTCGATAACTGGTTGGGTAAGCTTGTCAATCTGTTCGTCAGTAAGCTTTTCGCCACCAATAGATTCAATCTTTATAGCACCAGACTGAGTAAGATTTTCTCTAACAGTAGAAACGCTTACATCTGCACTTGCACCAGCAAACCACCATTTCTTTGCAGAAACAGAAGATTTTGAATCATGACTGAAGTGTTCAAAAGCCTTGTCGTAGTTAGCGGTAACTTTTACAGAATATTCTGGAGAAAGAGCATCATAATCAAATACATAGTAAACCTGCAATCCGCCTGTGCCTTTAATGAGAGCTTCAGTAACAGGAACACCGAGATTGTTGAGATTCATCTGTATCGGGATAGCTTCGTTTGCAAAGCTTGGACCTATTTCAGGATAAGTGAGGTTATCGCCGAGAAGTTGTCCACCAGGGCCGTAAACCATGATTTTTGCATTTTTCATATCTAACGGACCAAGTTTAATCTTGTTTTCAGGAATACCAACAGTCTTTGCTAATTCTTTTTTCATTGCTGGAATTGCATCTGCTGGTAGAGCAAGATTCATACCGCACTGCAAGATACCACCGTCATTTTTGATGCCAGCTTTGTTGTTTTTCTGATATGAAACAAGCATCATCATCGGGTCGCCGTTCTTGCTTTCGGCAAGTCTTGGCTTGTTGGATACATAATACCACTGCTTTTCATCAGTAGCATCCTGAACACAGGTTACGTTTTCCTGGGTCTTGCCATACTTAAAAGTTACATCTTGTCTGTTATAAGAGGCCAGACCAGAAGCGGCCATCAACATAGTTGATTGCATAAAAAGCATTAATGCTGCCATCGAGAAGACTTTTCTCATTTGTTAAACTCCTAATTCCCTAAGAATTTTTGTATATAAACAGTTTTACACTGTCTATTCCTATTTTTAATTATTTTAGTAATGACGGTTTCACCCGTCACCTATCACTTACCACTTACCACCTACCACTCACCACTTACCACTTACCACCTATCACTTCACTTATTCTTCCATTCTTCGTCGAAGAACATAAAGTAAGGTGTAGACATATATTTATTTAAAACCAGGTCGTTATATTCCCAAGGAATTTTCTTCCCATCTGCTGTTTTAAAATAAATACTGGCTTTCATTTTTCCATCATTAAAAGAATTAAGCTTAGTTAAAAGATACATAAAAGAAGGGGTTTCAATCGCTTTTGTACCTTTTATTGTTATTGGTTGAATGATTCTTTTTACTTTTCTATTTTCATCTTTCAGATTGATTTCCATTGAAACTAAGCGAGTTTTATCTGTTTTTAACCCATCCCAAAACAGATTATTGAAATCAAATTCGGCGATATCACAAAAAGCAAATGGAGTAGTTATAGGTATTTCACCATTAGTAACAGGCAATTCCATTTGAGTTTTAATATCTGGGTCTTCTTCAAATTCTATATTAGCATTAATTCGAAATTTTGCATTTTTTAATTCAGATGAAGATGATTCAGCATAAATAGCATTAAGACTAAACTTGTCTACAGTAGCAGGAAAATCATTGGCAACATTTCTCCAACCCTTGTTTTTATTCCAGATATAATTGCGTTTTTCCAAAACCTTATTTTTGAACATTAATTCAATAAGCATATTGATTTGCTTAATATCTTTAGTAACTTTGTCATTAAAATTTGGCATAACTACGTAGGCGTAGTTCCATTCTAAATAAGAAGTGTCTTGAAAAATTTTCTTTTTAACTACATCTTTGTCATAATTACTAAGTGTTATAAAACCAGAAGCCGCATGAATCTTATCTTCTCTGATTCTATAGGTAATGTTAATATAAGTTTGAAAATCATTTAAACTATAATCAGAAATCTTTGTCGGATCAACTTTCTTTTTATGACCAACGTCTTTTAAATCTTCTTCATCATCTTTTGAAGATGAAGATGTATTCGATTTTTGTTTTAATTCCTTTTCATAATTAGATTTTAATAACTGTAAAAATTTAGGATTTTTTTCTTTACTTTTAATATAATTTTGAAGATTTGGTTCGTCATTTTCTGAATAACCTGAAATAACGATTTTATTTCTGTTTACCTGGGCTGTAAGAGTCTTTTTTATAGGATTAGAATAAATAGAATAATGATATTTTATTGAGTATTCAATTCCAACAGTTGTATTTAACAACGTATCTACTATTACTGTCGAATTCTTATCTAATACTGTATCAAAGCTAACTTTAGAACCTTCTAACGGAACTATATTGGAAGTGCTTGTTGCTATGATACTGATTTCTTTTTTCTTATCATTTGGGTTTAGAAAGCTTAGTTCTATTCCTTCTAATGGTATTACGCTTAATCTAACTTTATTCTGGTCTATTTCTTTTGGAAGATACTTCTTAAGTTTTTTTAACACTGCTTCATTTGCACCTATATCGAATGAGCAATGGAATAAAGCACCTTCATCGAGTTTATCTTTTCTGTTTTTATTAACTCTTTGAAATTTAATCATCATTAAATCAGGTTCAAGAGGTGAGCCGTATTCATAAAGTTTGGGGTTTAATGCGGCATAATACCATCGGTTAATATCTAGCCCATTATTCATTAGCAAATATCTCTTGGCATCTTTGCCGCTGCCAAGGCTAACTTCAATAGGGGCATAAGCTTTTGAGGTTTTGTTCGTGCTATCAGCAGCAAAAAGAGTAGAAGTAAGTAAAACTAGATTTATTAGAGCAATAATCAATTTTTTCATCTAATACTCCTTACTTTCTTTTCTCTTTTCTCTTTTCTCTTTTCTCTTTTCTCTTTTCTCTTTTCTATTTTCTATTACTACTTATAAAACTGTAAGCCTTAAGCTCCAAGCTCTAAGCTCTAAGCTCTAAGCCAGACCATCGTCTTCGGACTTAACTTTTTACTGCTTAAAGAACTTCTCAAAAATCCCCTGGTCTGCTATCGCAGACCTTCCCCTTTAATAAAGGGGATTATATCTCTTTCTCCCTTCTTAATTCCTAATTCCTAACTCCTAACTCCTAATTCCTTACCACCTATCACTCACCACTTACCACTTACCACTCACCACTTACCACTTACCACTTATCTCTTACCTCTTTTACCCTTTGTTTCTTCCTTATTACCAATAATCATAATGTCAAGATAAGCATCTGAGGAATCGGCATCATTACCTAAGAGAACAACAAGCTCATTATTGCCTTTTTTTACGCTGCTGGCAGGAATATTAACCTCTCGGTTCCAGTATGTAAATTCATGACCTGATACCATTTTCATCATTACGTCATAATCAACTTGTTTCCCATTTATATAAACTGTGGCAGCATTATCAGAAGCAACTTTTATGATATAAGACTTATAATTCTTTGATTCATCTACTACAAAATTACGTCTGAAAATCATACCATTAGATGGTTTAACATAGGTTCTTACAGGTGCAGGGAAAATAGATCTGTTGTAGCCGTATCCAAAAGGAGCATCGCCTTTTTTCTCAAAATTAATATCTGAAACATCTATCTCGTCTGGGGAAACCCATACAATTTCATCAACAATTCTCTTTCCAGAAGTAAACTCCCAATTCTTAGAACGTCTGTCTAACACTATTTCTTGATTTGGAGCTAAAGGTGACATTTCTTGTTTTCTAATATCTATATATTTGTTTATAATTTTCTGATGTTCGTTCGAACGTCTAGCAACCAGACTTTGTGTAGTTGCTTTCTGTTCTTCAGGATTCATAATAATCCTTGGAGTTATGAAAACCATAAGTTCTGTTTTTGTCTTATTGGTAGTTGTAGATCGAAATGCTTTGCCAACAAGAGGCAAACTACCAAGAATAGGAACACGGTTTTCAGAAACATCTTTCTGCTCTTGTATAAATCCGCCAAGAACCATTGTGTCTCCATTTCTTAGAGTCAGGTTAGTTGTAGCTTCTCTGTTTGAAATACGTGCCGTATAGTTCTTTTCATCGTAATTTGTAATGGCATCTATAGTTTGGTAAACCTGCATGTCTATATCGCCCGACCTGTTTATGTGCGGTGTTACCTTTAACTGCAAACCTACTTCTTCAACCTTGTAAGAATTGATTGGACCGTTTGTAGAAGGTCTGGTCGATTCAATCAAAGGCACTTTTTCACCTGTTTTAAAAATTGCTTCACGATGATTTGCTGTTACTATATGAGGTGAACTAACAACAGTGGCTTTTCCTTTTTGCTGATAAGCATTAACAAAGGCTTTCATCTTTGAACCAGAAGTAATTAATGCCTTTAAACCAGTAGCAGCAGTATTTGGGTCACTTAAATTTATATTACCATGGTCAACGGCGACATTAACAAGAGAGTTAGTTGTACCAGCCACATTACTAAATAACTCTTTATATTCAACATCAAAAATATCTTTATCTGACAAATTCAACTCTACGACAAGAACATCAATAAGAACCTGCCCAGTCTGCCTGTCTAAGGAATATATTACTTCACATAACTCTTTAACAAGACTTTCGTCTAGATTATCAGAAAACCTAGCTATGATTGAGTTTGTTACTGAGTTTTGGCTTAAAGTAAGATTGCCACCTGACAAATCAGAATCAAACACTTCTTTTAAAGTTGTTAAAACATCTTCGGAACGACTATAAAGCAAATCGATAAGGTAAGTTCTGCCATTTTTTGTAACATGTAAATCAGCATGTTGGGTTAAGTCTTCATGAAAATCATTATAAGCTTCATTGTGCCAATATTGATTTTGTGTTATTTCACCTTCTGCAAAAGAAGTTGCTGGCAAAAATAAAACCGAGGTAATTAGAAAAGGTATTATTTTATTACTCATTTTTTAGAAAGCCTTAGAAACAAGAGTTACCTGAACTGTACTAATAGCACCTTTATAAGTAGCAGTAATAGTAGCTTTCATGGATGGATCAGGGTTATCGTCATCTGACTGGTCTTCCCATGTAGCGGTAGTGTAAGCAAAGCCATTTTTAATATCGCATCTGTCTTCATAAAATTTTATTTCGTTTTGTGAACAGGTAAACATGACTACATTATCTTCATCTGGAACAGGATCGCCATTAGGGTCAGTAACAAAAGCTTGAATACTAAATGACCCACCATCTGAAATTTCACCGTCTGAAACGAGTAAATTTATGTTGTAGCCAGTTCCTGTAGATGATGAATATACTGGCTCGTCTTCTGAACAACCAATACAAGTAAAAGTGAATGCAATAATTGCAAAAAGAATAAACAACTTACGAAATGTCATAATCCATCACTTTCCCTAATTGATATTTTAATCGTAGCTGTCTCTCGCATGGCCACAACGGTTATTGTTTCGACCCCAACTTCTGAAGGAGCTGTATAAGTAGTAGAAAAATAACCTCTGTCATCTGTTTTTCCACTAGTATCTTTTAATGAGCCATATTGGCAAGAAATATTAACTTCTGCATCTTTTATTCCAATATTTGAAGAATTTGCAACCAAAACGCTAATTATTACAGAACCATTTGGCTTTGTTACATCGGAGCTAGCTGATAAAAAACAGGATATTAATTCTACTTGAGAAGGAAGAACAGTAAGAGCTATTTGCTTGCTAATTCCGTTCGCATTAATACTAATTAGGGTAATACCTTCTTTAGATGGAGTAAAACTAACACCTGCTGTTCCCAAATCATCCGTTTTTACAGAGGTATCAGAAAACTCACCACTATTATCACTGCTAAATAATACGCTAATATCTTTTAAAAGGGCACCGCCAGAATCTCGGCAAGTTACTGCGAAAGAAATAGTTTCTCCTACGCGGCATTCTCTATGAGAAATTTCTATTCTAAGTCGATCATCTTCAGAGTAGCCTTTTAAACCTATACTTGCACTGGAATTTGCGTGAGAGCTATCACCTTCGTCACAGCCTAATAGAAAAATGCTCAAAAAGCATAAAAGAATAAAAGCTAATTTTGAATATAATTTATTATGACAAATAGAATTATTTATTCTCAATATGTTTACCTCTTTATTTGTTGCTTCTTTATAACGTACTGATAAGAATTTTTCAATTATTTTTTTGTAAATTCTATGACAAATGTAAATTTAATTTTTATTTCGTGACCATTCATATAAGCAGATTGCTGTAGAAGTTGCCACATTAAGCGATTCAACTTTACCGTACATTGGAATTGACACTCTAGATTTACAATTATTTATAATATAATCAGAAAGCCCTTGCCCTTCTTGTCCCATAAATAGGGCTGATTTTTCAGTAAATTTAAAGTTTTTAAGTATTGTACCTTCCATATCAGCACAAATAGTTTGATAAGCATTTTTATTTAGAAAATCAAATAAATTATGTACATCAACATTAGAAACTATTGGTAATCTAAAACTAGACCCCATGGCGGCCCTGATTATTTTGTGATTATTTGGATTACAGCAGCCTTTTAAAAGAATAATAGCTGAAGCTCCCATAGCTTCAGAAGTTCGCATTATTGTACCTATATTACCAGGATCTTGAAGTCTATCTAACACAACTAACATTTTAGATTTTTTTACAACTTCTTCTAATTCAGGTGAAATAGCAGGCGTTAAAAATGCTATTATTTCACTTGGTGTCTGCACAGTCGACAACTCTCGCATCAGTCCTCTGCTAACTTTATAAAGACCCTTTTGGTCTTTGGTTTCACCAAAGACACTTCCCCCATCTAAAATGGGGGAAGATCTATGTGCTTTATAAAATGATTCTTCGTTTTCTACAAAAATCATCTCTGGCTTTGCACCAGATTTTAATGCTTCATTCAAAAGCTTATGCCCTTCTACTACAATAAGCTTTTCTCCACTAGGGTTATTTATAGCTTTTATCGCTCTTTTTATTATCGGGTTATTTTTAGATTCAATCTGCTTCATATATATTTAAAAAAAAGAAAAACGCCCAACTCAAAATCTGAGTCGGGCGATTTAAGCATTTATTAGATTTCTGTTTCGCTAGCGATTTCCTTCTCGCATTGTTCAACAAGAGTTTTCAGATTTTCTGTTTCCATGCCTGTTGGATTAGCATTGATAAACCTGTTAGCAGCATCAATAGCATCTCTGAACTGACGTTTTCTAGCATAGATTATAGCTAAGTTGTAATAAACCTGAACAAATTTCGGGTCTATTTCTAAGACCTTCATATAAGCAGCAATTGCTTCATTGATTCTGCCTTTTTCAAATTCTTCAGTACCAATATTGAAGAAAGCGGCAGCATCTGTTGGATTGAGTTCGATAGCTTTCTTCCACAATTCAATTGCTTGATCATACATACCCTTGTTGTAATAAGCAATACCAAGTTTGTTGCGAGCTTCTGAATCTTGAGGATTGTATTTGATAACACGTTTCCAAATATCAATAGCTTTATCATACATTTCACGGTTGTGATATGCTGTAGCAAGGTTAGAAAGAATATCAGAATCTTCTGGCTTGTATTTGAGAGCCTTTTCCCAATATTCAACTGCTTTATCGAAGAGTTCCATCTTAATATAAGCTATACCAAGCTTGTTATAAAGTTCACCATTTTCTGGAGTAATTCTAATTGCGTCTTCCCATTCAGTTATAGCCTGATCGAACATATTTTTCTGGAAATAGGCAATACCCAAATTATTATGAGCGTCAACATCATTTGGAGCCAATTCTATAACTTTTCTCCAAGAGAGAATTGCATCATCAAGCAACCCCTTTTCGTCATAA
Organism: uncultured bacterium; assembly: GCA_946407375.1. Classification (GTDB taxonomy): domain Bacteria; phylum Muiribacteriota; class Ozemobacteria; order Ozemobacterales; family Ozemobacteraceae; genus RUG334. The sequence continues at coordinate 15,672 of CAMJNS010000025.1, read as the reverse complement.
GCATTACCAAGAACAAAATAAGTGTTTGGATTATTGGGATCTAATTCAATAGTTTTCTTCCAGTTTTCAATAGCAGAATCTAATCTGCGTTTCTGGCGGTAAGCATGACCAAGTTTGAAATATAAATCTGGGTCATTGGGGTTAAGATTCTTTGCTTTTTCCCATTCTTCAAGAGCTTCATCAAATCTTTGTAAATTGTAATATGCAATACCAAGATTGTGGTGAGCTTCAAAATGATCTGGGTCTAATTCAATAGCCTTTTGCCATTGGAAAATTGCTTCCTGAGTCTTATTTAATTTGGAATAAGCAATACCTAACTTGTGATGCAATTGAGGATCGTCAGCAACATAAGAGATTGCACGGTTCCAGAATTTGGCAGCTTCAAGGTAGTCTTCTAAGCCACAATAAGCATTACCAATCTTTTCGCAGATATCTGCATCTTCACTGCGTTTTTCTCTAACAGAATTCCAGTAATAAATTGCTTTCTGGAAATTGCCAGAATTGTATTGTGCAACACCTAGATTAAAGTGAGCTTCTACGTCATTGGGGTTAATAGATATACATTTTTCCCAACTAGAAATAGCTTTTGGCAAATCATCAAGTTTGCCATATGCAGAACCCAACTTAAAATATACTTCAGAACTTTCTGGAGTGATTTCCAAAATTTTCTGCCAAGTTTCAATGGCTTCACGATGCTGATTTAACTTGCTATAAGCATTTCCAAGATTGTTATATATTTCAGGTTGGCGAGGATTGAGAGCTAATGCCTTTTTCCATTCTTCAATAGCCTGTTGATACATTTCTAATCTATAGAAAACAATAGCTAAGTTATTATGGGCTTCAGAATTTTTTGGATTAAGTTCTATGGCCTTAGAAAAGGCAATAACAGATTTATCGTCAAGTCCTTTGTTATAATAAGCAACACCCAATCTAAAGAAAATATCAGAATCTTCTGGATTAAGGTTAGAAGCCTTTTCCCAAAGATTAATAGCCTGGTCTTCTTTGCCTAAATTATAATAAGCAATACCTAATTTAAAGTGAATTTCTGGGTCGTGAGGACGAACTTCAAGACATTTTTCCCAATATTCGATGGCTCGCATATCTTCGCCTTTGTTATAATAGGCAATACCAAGATTATGCAATACTTCGTAATTCTGAGGGTCTAATGAAACCGCTATTTCCCATTCTTTTAGAGCTTCATCAATTCTGTTAAGTTGATAGTAAGCAACACCAAGTTTAAATCTTGCTTCGCTATTCTGAGGATTCTTCATCAAGGACTGAACCCATTCATTAATAGCCTGTTCATATTGTCCTTTTGTATAATAGGCAATACCAAGATTATAGTGGGTATTGGCTTCGTCTTGTAAATAAGTTCGCTTCATAAGGCCTCCGAAAAAAACTGTTATTTCTAATTTTAAATTTTATGCTGGTAAAGACTAACTGTAACATTATCAGGTCCGCCTTTAAGACAAGCGGCCTGAATCAAGTGATTTGCAAGAGCTTTTAAATCTGCCCCTTCAACATTATAGTAACGTTCAAAAATTTCAGTAATCTCATTATCTTCTAATACTCCACATAATCCATCTGTGCAGAACATTACTATGTCGCCATTTGCGAGAGGAACATCTTTTTTATCTACTTTAACAGGAGCTCCAGAACCGGCCCCAAGAACTCTTGTTATAATATTTCTTTGGGGATGATAGAAAGCTTCTTCTTGAGTAATTTTACCTTCGTCAACATATTGCTGAACTAAAGAATGATCTTTCGTCAACTGTCTTAAACCATTGGCGCCAAAGCAATAACCACGACTATCGCCGACATGAGTAATTAGTAAGTTATCTTTTATTATTGCACCAGCAACAATAGTTGTGCCCATTCCATAAAGTTCTTGGTCTTCCAGACCTTCTTTATAAATGTTGAAATGAGATTTTTGAATAAATTTATCAAGCTGTTCAAGAAGTTCTTCGTTAGATAAATCTTGCTCTTTTGCAATATAATCTTCCATTATGCAGCTTTTCATTGTTTTAACTGCTAGATAAGAAGCTCGTTCGCCAGCAGGGCCACCACCCATTCCATCGCATAATAACATTATAACGACTTGTTTAAAGCTTCCGTCAGGATTACATAGTTTAAATGCAAATGATTCGGCGTAATCTTCGTTGTTTAAACGAACCTTGCCTTTATCACTCAGTGTGAAAAAAGTCATTCTTTTCCCCCAATAGTTAGTCAAGATATTTTATATTCTTTGCTTTTTTAAGTCAACTATTCTCTAACTAACATTCAGGGTTGTTTTTTATTTCACATCAGATTAACAATTATAAGAAGTAAGGCAGGACCAAAACAACAAGCAAATAAAAATAACCACTTATACCTTTCGTTTCGTTTAATTTCCTTCAGATCATATTCTTTATTGTATTCACAGGGATGTTTACCTTCCACGTCTCCATGATACTCACAATATAAGTAACCATCTATTGAAATATCTCCATTTGACTTATATTTACATTTATCAATTTCTGGCAAAACTGGCTCGCTTTTTAAATATTTATTTTCTAACAATATTTTAGTTGTAGAGGAATCAAATTCTCTAATTATGATTTCGTTATCCATATTGTACATCTCTACAGCACCCGTCAAAACCCTTAAATTACTGAAGCAAGCCTTAGCTCTAGCACTTGCTCTTGGTCTTCTAAAAAAATGATTGGGTAAACTCATAAAGGTTAAACAAGTTGTAGTAACACAAAGAATTATCGCTTGAATCAGTATTGAAAGACAACTTTGTTTTGTTTTTTTGTTATCATTTTCTGAAGACATAATTACCTCATTATTGCTCTTTCTTCTGAACATCCTCTTTAGCAATTTTATGAAAGCCCTTTATACAAGAAATGCAAAAGGATATAAAAACTAAACCAATAAATACATAGAAACCAAAGGACAAAGAATTATTATTGCTCAACCTTTTTATACGATAAAACCAATCAGCATTTTTTATATCACCATGGTATGCACAATAAATTTTCAAATCTCCCATAGAATCAAAATCTAATCCATAAGAGCAATCACCATATGTTTTAGGATATGGAGTCTTTATAATTCCTTTATCAAACATATCTTTTGCTAATTTATCAAAATCTTCTCCAGGAGAAACTGCTTTATTTTCTTTAATTTCGCATTCAGCATAATATCTTCTTATATCCGACATTATTGCCCTTTGTCTTTGAGAACAATTATTCTTATTAGTTGTAGCAAAAGCAGGGAAAGAAAATGATATTATTAAAATAACCAATAATAGCTTTCTAATCCATTGTCCAAAAGATGCTCTCTTATTTATGATAGAGTTGTCACCTGTATCATCCCCAAAAAATTTATTTCTCTTTTGGAGAAGCGAATTTGACAAAGTCAATTTTTGCAACAATCCAATATTCATAAAAGCTTCCCCTTATCTAAAAAAACAAAATAAATGAAAATAACTAATCCCACTCCTATCCATATATAATCAGCGAAAGAGTTTTTAAGTTCCAACTCTTCTTGCTGTTTTTTATATGCTTCACAAGATTTAAGGAACTCTATGCTTCCGTGTTTAATACAAAAAATACTGTTTGGTTCGCTTTTTGTAACTTTAAATCTATAAAAACAATCATCTGTAGGACCAAAAACAGCTTTATTAAGGTAATGCTTTTCCACAAGGATATTTTGAGAGTTTTGACTTTCATTTTGCGAAAATGCGACAAAACCAATTTTTCCTCTATTACTACATTCATTTAAAGCCTTTAATAGGTTTTCTTGAGCCAACAAACATTTTTCGCATTCATTTACATAATCATCCACGTTTATTTAAAAACCTCCTATTTTTTACATCTAAAACATTAGGCTTTTTATGCATTTATACTAGCAACAGACGAACTTAAATTATTACTCTAACACCAAATATCGAAAAAACTTGTTTTTAGAATAGCTTTTAACAAAGATAAAGCCTCTAGATTTTTTGTTTATGGCTTGATTTCTTAGAGACTATTTAAATATATTTTAAAAGCCAATATATTATTCCTACAATACTTAAGACTATTAAGCCACCAATAGCTATTTCCTTATCGCTTGAATATCTTGTCATTAAAAAGAATCCTAAAGCAGGCATGAAACAAGCAAAGACAGCTAACAAAACAAGATTAGATTTACCTATTAAAGGATCGCCTAAGACTGAAAGGCCAAAAATAAGCCCACCAAACAAAAGGGTTCCTTGAATAATATTTGTCCGAAGAGGATGTTTCTGATAGCTAGTTAATTCCTTTTTATTGTCAGTTTGGGATTCCTCGCTCACAATGGATTATACCCCCCAAAAAGCATCTTCATTAAAAAATGGATTATTTGTTTTTTCTCTTTCTATTGATGTTTCAGGACCATGACCAGGAAATACAATACGATCTGACAGAGTAAGAATTTTAGATTTGATGGAATTCATCAAGGCAGTTGCGTTACCACCGGGAAAGTCTGAGCGCCCTACTGATTCACAAAAGAGAGTATCGCCAGAGAAAACCATTTCATCAAATATTAGAATCATACCGCCCCTCGTGTGACCTGGAACATGACGGGCAATTCCCATATGTGAACCTGTTTTAAAGGTGTCGCCTTCTTTTATCGTAATTTCAGCAGGTCTTAATGTTACAGATTCATTTATATAGAAAGACAAATTCTCATCAGGGTCATTTAATAGACCAGAATCTTCAATACTGATAGCAACTTTGGCATTAGGGAAATTGCTTCTGAAGAATTCTACCCCTGCAATGTGGTCGCCATGACCGTGAGTCAGAAAAATAATTATTTTTTCAAAATTTAGTTCTTTTATGCGATCAACAATTTCTTTAGTTTTGCTGCCTGGGTCTATAAGCAAAGCTTCTTTTGCGTTTTCTTCATAAACCAGATAGGTGTTTTCCTCAATAGGACCTACGATATAGCGTTCAGCCACCAGATTATTTACTTTGAAAGTTTTCATTTATACCTTCTTTTATATAATTCTTTTTAAATTCTTCATACTCATCTTTTGTTATTTCGTGCGTTGAAAAGTAAAACTCGTCTATATGACGGTCTTTATATACTACTTTTGCTTCAAAATAATATTTACATGTTACATTATTTATGGCTTCTCTGTTAAACCAAACATGATTGTAATCATGACGAATAACATTATATATTTTTATTGGTATTTGTAAAACATAACCACTTAAGTTTATTGTATTGTTATCAAAATCAAAAGAAAAATGATTTACTTCGTTAAGAGTAACAAATTCTTCGTCTTTACTGACATAACCATATTTTTGATAGTCATAGTATTTTGATAAGGGCTTAGATGGTTTCCTATTAAAATATGATTCACATATTTCTTCTATTAAGGTGGCGGGAATCAATCTGACTGTTTCAGAGCCATTAGTTTGAGCTACTGTTTTCTCAAAATGCATCCCTTTTCTATTAACTAATCTTTTTGCAAATTCTATCAAATAATCATCGTTTAATACCAAATTTTCATCTTTATTAATTACATTATTTAAATTCCTGGCATTTAAACATTTAGTAATATCACTTTGTCTTTGTAAAAATAACTGTGATTGATGGAAATGACTATATTCTTCTTTTGTTTTAAAAGCTCTTGTTAAAGCAAAAGAAGATGAAGCAACAATTAACAATAATATTACTAACAAAGCTGTTCTTTTCATTTTTCCCATTCCTCTTCCCACCATTACCAACTATGCCAAGCTTTACTTAGCTCCCTTCTCTCTTCTCTCTTCTCTCTTCTCCCTATATTTACTGATACTCTGGTTTTACTATTCCAATATAGGGAAGGTTTCGCAAATAACCTTTGTGATCAAGCCCATAGCCGACAACAAATTCGTCGCCTATAGTGAAGCCACAATAATCTACTTTTACATGCTGCTGAAGATTAGACGGCTTATTGCATAAAACACAGATTTTAATATTTGCAGGTTCTCTTGTCTTCAGAAGTTTGAGAACATGGGAAAGTGTCAAACCAGTATCTATAATGTCTTCTATAATAAGAACATTTCTTCCCGTTATACTTTCAGCTAGGTCTTTTTCTACTTTTACAACACCAGAACTCTTGGTGGCATTCCCATAACTTGAAACGGCCATAAAGTCTAATTTCTGGTCTAAATCTATACTTCGACACAAATCAGCAGTGAAAAGGAACGAACCTCTTAAAATAGAAACTACTGTTAGCTCTTTTCCTTTAAAATCTTTAGTGATTTGTTTCCCAAGTTCTTTGATTCTGTTTTTAATCTGTTCTTCGGTAATAAGTATTTTTTCAATTCTATAATCTAAACATTCAATATCAGACATTTTCTTTAGCCCATTCTATAGTTTTTCTCAAGCCTTCTTCAAGACTGACTGTAGGTTGCCAACCAATTATTTCTTTTGCTTTTGTAATATCTGGTTTTCTGCGTTTGGGGTCATCTTTTGGAAGAGGCAAATTAACTTTTTCTACTTTTATGCCAGAAACTTTTATAATCTGTTCTGCAAATTCGTTTATAGTTATTTCGGCAGGATTGCCCAAATTGATTGGGTTCATATAAGAATGTTCCATAACGCCTATCATTCCACGAACCAAATCAGAAACATAACAGAAACTGCGAGTCTGAGTTCCGTCTCCATAAATAGTTATATTTTTCCCTTTTAATACTTGAGAAATAAATTCAGGAACCACTCTGCCATCATTCAATCTCATACGAGGACCATAAGTGTTAAATATACGGATAATTCTAGTATCTACGTGATGATAATCACGATAAGCCACAACTATAGCTTCTGCGAAACGCTTTGATTCATCATAACAACTTCTAGGACCTACAGGATTAACGTGACCCCAATATTCTTCAGTTTGTGGGTGAACTTCTGGATCGCCGTATACTTCAGATGTGGAAGAAAGAAGGATTCTTGCGCCATGAGTCATAGCCATTCCAAGCATATTGTGGGTTCCAAGAGCACCAACTTTCAAAGTCTGAATAGGATGCTTCTGATAGTCTATAGGGCTGGCTGGTGAAGCCAAATGATAGATTCTATCAACTTTTTCACCCAAATAAATAGGCTGAGTAATATCGTGATCTATTACAAAAAGATTATCTGTTTTTAAGTGCTCGAGATTTTTTCTTGAACCAGTAATAAAATTATCAATTACAACGACTTTGTGACCCTGTTTTAAAAGTTCTTCTGTAAGGTGGGAACCAATGAAACCTGCACCACCTGCAACTACAATTCGCATTTTTATTGCCTCCGAGTTTATTGCGAATATTCTATCATGGCTCATTATAATTAGCAATATAGCTATAAGAGGAAAGCAGGGCAAACGCAAACTTTTCCCTTTATTAATAAAACTTTTCGGAGAATCTAAAATAATAGTCTACAAATTGTCATAAACGTATAGCTTTCAGGGCTAAAGCCCATACGCTATACTTATTATGACAAATGTGTAGACAATTAATATAATCTAATTTGGGCAAGAAAAAAATTATTCATACACCCACTTTCAATGACGTATTGTAAATATAGACTACAAACGAAAAAAGTTTACGTTTGCCCTGAAGAGGAAAGATGGTATGAGCACATTCCACCATCTGTGAAGCTTTCATAATTCCTAACCCCTCACTCCTAATTCCAAATTCGCCAAGCTCTGCTTGGCTCTCCCTCATTCCATAAAAAAATTTCTTTTCTTAACTATATTAGTATTCTATAATGTACGGATAAACCAAAGATTAGAGGTTTGATAATGAAGATAACAGACAGAAAAGTATTCGCTGCTTTCTTTGTTATTATCGTTTCACTATTTGTGACTACAGGCTGTTCAGAGCAAAAGCCCAAAAAGTCACGAGTAGACGACATAATCAAAGAAGCACAGACAATGACGCTAGATCAATTAGCTAAAAAAGCAATTGAAGAATCTAAGGGCAAAGAGTTCTTTGGTCTAGGCAATTCAAGCCGTGGAAAAGATGCTATCCCTAAGTTTATTAAATATTTACAAAAAATAGACCCATCATATAATCTTTCTTTTGAATGGCAGCAACCTAAAAATAACAAAATTTACGATCAGTTAATCGCAGATGCCGCAAAGGAAAAAGGTACATTCGCAATGACTCTTATTCAAGATGGCACACAGTTTAAACCTAAAATGCTTGCAACAGGGTTTCTAAAAAGATTTGTACCACTTGAATGGGCTAAGGCAAAAAACATTACTAATCTTGACGAATATAATGGTTATGTCCCACTTTTAATGATTTCGAAGGTTTTTGAATACAACTGCCGAGGCGACATGGCTTACACAAACTGCTGGGATTTCGTATATAAAGGTGTCAGACCTCTATTCATGTATGCAGCAACAGAAACTGTTGGAATGAATTTCCTTTATATGCTTACTTCAAAAAAATATTCTGATATTCTAAAAAAAGCTTACGACAAACTTCCTCCAGAAAAGCAAGGTTATTTTGAACCAATAATAACTTCAATGGAAAAAGAAGTTGATGAATTAAAAAAAGAAATAACAGACAAAGATGTATTACATAATAATGAGAATGCAAAATATGCACTTGCTTGGATAAAACTTTGGATGGACCAATACAATGGTCAGACTGATGATGGACCTATCTGCAATATTTTAATTAACGAATCTGCAAAAAACAAATGTGGATTGCTTGTTTATTCAAAGCTTCGCTCTGTTGTTGAATCTGATAAAGTTTCACTTAATAACTTAAAAGTAGCTGCTTATGAAGATGATTATATTGGAATAGGTGGTTACGGTTATTGCCATTACCTCTTTGTTACCGATAATAGTCCGTTACCCTGGACAGCTTGTGCTCTAATAAGCTACTTAACAACTCAACAGGATGGTTTTGAGGCTTGGGGCAAAGATATGGGCTGTTATTCTTCTAATCCTCTAATAGATGCTGAAAATGAAAAAATCCATAAACACAAAAATGGTGGTTACAAAGATAAAGATAAGAATAAACCTCTACTATATGCAGTAAAGAATGATAAAGGCAAAGATTGGTGGGAAAACCCAGAACAGGGCTGTCTGGTTTTAGAAGACCCGGAATATTGTACCAAAGTTGCTTTTACAATAGGTCGATGGATAGACCTGTTGGCTAAATAAGGAGTTTTATATGCAAACAAAAAACGATAATAAATTTATAAACAGCATAAAAACTTATTTTTCTAAGCCACAGAATATTATCTTGTTCGTTTTTGGTATTTTACTTACTTTTACCACTTTAGCGCCAATTGTTGCTATTGTTGAGGATACTATTAAAATTCATCCAGGCACATTAGACGCTTATTTAAGTGGTGAGGTATCAGGTTATTCTGTAGTAAACTATATAGATATTTTTACCAGCAAATACTCTTGGGTAAACCTTTGGCATCCTTTACTCAATACTACTGTTTTGGCAGTATTTTCATGCTTGGTAGCCATTGTTTACGGCGGCGGTTTCGCTTTCTTGGTTACAAGAACCAACATGAGATTTAAACAGTATTTGAGCTCAATCTTCATTTTCCCATATATTATGCCTCAATGGACATTATCTGTTGTTTGGAAAAACCTTTTCGATAGCAGTGCTGTTTGCGGAACTTCAGATGGTTTATTAGCTTCAATATTTGGAATTACAATGCCGTTATGGTGGTGCAAAGGTCTTTTCCCAAGCATCATAGTTTTGGGATTACACTATTCGGCTTTTGCTTATATTCTCATCGGTGGTATCTTCCAGAATATGGACCCGAACCTTGAAGAAGCAGCTAAGATTCTTGACACTCCGAAATGGAAAATAGCAACTAAGATAACTTTGCCAATGGTTAAACCTGCAATTTTATCAACAATTCTTCTTGTTTTCGGTAGTGCAGTTGGTAGTTACCCTGTTCCTCACTATTTGGGCTTAACAACATTATCTACAAAATACATCTCTATGAATGCCAAATACACAGGTGAAGCTAGTATTCTTGCAATCATAATGATGTTATTTGGTGTAGCAATCATGATTTTGAACCAGATGAGCCTTACCGACAGACGAAATTACACAACTGTTACTGGTAAAGCTGGGCAGAAATCACTTTTCGATTTGGGAAAAACAGCAAAATATGCTATTGCCTGGGGATTTATAATCATTACATTCTTTACAAGTATTTTCCCTATTGCTTTATTTGCTCTAGAAACATTCTTGCCGAACCCTGGCGATTATTCTTTCTTGTATACTGGCGATTTCAGAAACCTCACAACCAAATGGTGGTTTACTACTGACCCAGGAACAGACAGCTCTATGTATGGTCAGAAAGGTATAATATTCAATAAAACGATATGGCAAGCATTCTTCGGAACTCTCTGGGTTTCAATCTGTTGTGCTCTCTTGGCAGGAACAATAGGTATGTTGGTTGGTTATGCTGTTGCAAAGAATCGCAGAAGCAAATGGGCTGGCTATGTTAATTCTATGGCGTTCTTGCCATATTTAATGCCATCAATCGCTGTTGGTGCAGCAATCTTCGTATTGTTTTCAAATGAAACAATGAATTTATTTAACACATACACCATTCTAATTATTGCAGGTACAATAAAATATATTCCATTTGCCAGTAAGAGTGCTTTGAACTCGATGTTACAGCTAAGCAATGAAATAGAAGAATCTGCAATTATTCTTGATATTCCTTGGAAAAAACGATTGTGGAATATCATAATTCCAATTCAGAAATCTACTATTGTTAATGGTTATATGCTGCCATTCATGACCTGTTTAAGAGAACTTTCATTGTTCTTACTATTGTGTACACAAGGTTTCATAATGGCGACAACCCTAGATTACTTTGATGAAATGGGACTTTACGCTTTTTCAAGTGCAATCAACCTTATTTTGATTGTTACAATTCTTGTATTCAATACAGTGGTTAATAAAATAACTGGTGCTAGCTTAGACAGCGGAATAGGAGCAAGAGACAATGCCTGAAATTAAATTAGAAAACATAACAAAAAAATTCGATAGATTTTATTCAGTAGACAACATGAGTTTGTACATTCCAGACAACTCATTCATAACTCTGTTGGGACCTTCAGGTTGCGGTAAAACTACAACTCTTCGTATGATTGCAGGTCTTGAAACTCCAACAAGCGGTCGTATCACTATTGGAGACAAAGTTGTATTCGACAGCGATGCCGGTATAAATGTTCCAGCAAATAAGAGAAAAGTCGGTTTCCTGTTCCAGAACTACGCTCTCTGGCCAAATATGACTGTTTACGAAAACATTTCTTTTGGTCTTAGAAACATAAAGGAAGAACTACCTTTAAGAGACGACAAAGCTAAGGTTTATACAGACATAATCAGAGTTTTACAAGATTCTCAGCGTCTTCCCAAATTGTTAGTTGGGGAACATTATGATGATATTTTGCGAAAGCTTATAGATGTTTACGATATAACCTACTGGACCGCAATAGAAATTACGAAATTAGATATCCTTAAGAGTAGGAATCCTTCAGAAGCCTGCAAAGATTTAGAAAAGAAATTTGAAGCCAAGCTTGAAGCTATTATGGAAAAGCATAAAGCTAACGGCGAAACTCTTAACAATAACTTTGAAATAATAAAGAATGGCAATCTTCTTAAGGAAGTCAGAGGCTTAACAGAAGAAGAAATAGACATGGCTGTTCAGTCTTCAGCTCGTATTGTTAAGATTGGAATGTTTATGAACCGATACCCGGCAGAACTTTCAGGTGGTCAGCAGCAGAGAGTTGCTATTGCTAGAACTCTTGCACCCAAGCCAAAAGTATTATTCATGGACGAACCTCTTTCTAACCTTGACGCAAAGCTTAGACTTGGCATGAGGTATGAATTACAGCGTTTGCACGTTACTACCGGTGCAACCTTTGTTTACGTTACTCACGACCAGATGGAAGCTATGACCCTTGCAACAAAGATTTGTCTTATGAATAACGGTGTTCTTCAACAATATGATGCACCGTTAGATGTTTATTTGAAGCCAAATAACACATTTACAGCAGATTTTGTTGGCAATCCATCTATTAACTTTATGGAAGCCAAAGGGAAACAGGCCAGCGATGGTTCTCTAGCTCTAGAAATTCTCAACGGCAAAAAAGTAAGCTTTACTCCAAAAGAATCAGTTTCTCTTGAAAAATGGTTCAAAGAAAGAGATGAATCTGAAAGCAAAAAGGTTGTTATCGATAAGCAGAATAAAGACGAACTTTTTAAACCTCGTATTGATAAGGTTGTTGAAGATCACGCAGAAGAAAAGAAAGAAGTCACTAACGAAGATTTATTTATCGGTGTAAGACCTGAATACATTCACATCAGTGAAAATGGAGCTTTTGAAGCAGAAGTTTACGGTGCAATGCCTACTGGTATGGAATCAACTCTCAAGCTTAAACTTGATAATTTCCTTCTCACAAGTGTTGTTTTCGGAAGCACTGCCTTCGCAATAGGTCAGAAAGTCCGCTTCGACATCGGCGGTGATGGAATATTGCTCTTTGATCGAAAATCAGGCAAACGCATTTGCAACGGTTCTGTAAAGTAAACAGAGGAAAAAAATATGGGATTAATGTGTTTTTTTGAAAAATTTAAGGCAAAGGAAAGAGCAGATTTTATAAAAAACATTGCCTATCAATTAAACGCAGATTATTACTTTGGAACAGATAGTATTAAAGATAAATTTAATACTATCTGGGGTTATTTTTGTGAAAAAGAAGGCAATGTAATTGTTGGTAAAATAGAAGATTATGATTATTACATTGTAGAATATGCTAAATTTAGAGGGAATAAATTTCAAGGCTTTTATTGGGAATATGAATCAAGATATGTAATTAAATCAAAAGAAAATCTCCCTGATTTTTATTTACTACCTAAAACAAACTTAACTTCTTTTATAAACACTGCAACAGTATTTATTTCTCTTGCTTTTAGCATTCCTGTCATATTTCTAGTATTAGAAAAACCAGAACCTAGTGTTTTTTTAACTGCTTTATCAATTATAGCTATTATTGGAATTATTCTTTATAAAGCCTTTTGTCATAGCACTGAATACTCTAATCAAAATAAGTATATGATTAACAACGAGGGTTTTAAAAATAAGTATATCATTAAAAATTATAGCGACTTTAAAAAACCTGGTCAGTTACTTCAATTAATAACAAAATATTCTGATCCTATAAAGATACGTGAAGTACTAACTGACGATGTTTGTGAAAAATTAGAAAGAAATTATAGTGACATTTTTTTATCAGTAAGAGGAAATTGTGTTTCTGATTTAGATGAAGGATCTATGGAAATGTTTCAATCTTACGGAAAAATAACTTCATCTGATTCTTGCAAATATCGTTTAAATAAGCTTCTTGAGATTGTTAAGATATTAGAACATTTACCAGATTCTATGGAAAAAATAATGTCAGTTAGTGATTTCAATAAGCAAATAAGTAATAATACTAACTAAGACAAAATCTTTGTTTTATGATAACAAATAAAACCAAATGGATAAATTATTTATTCTTAGATACTTTTTAAATAATATAGGGGAAATATGGTTTCATCTTTATTTCTAATAAATGAAGCAAAAAATAGAGCAGATTATGTTAAGAATCTAGCTCAAGAATTAAATGCTGAATATTTTTTTGGAACAGATAGTATTAAAGATAAATTCTTTGTCGATTGGAGCTATTGTTGCAATAAAGAAGGTAATGTAATTGTCGGGAAAATTGAAGGTTACGATTACTACATTATAGAATATCCTAAATTAAAATATAGTAAATCAGGTGGAGGTTATTGGGTAAAGGAATCAAGATTTGTAATTAAATCCAAAAAAAACCTTCCTGATTTTTATTTAATTCCCAAAACTGATTTAACATTTTTTGTATTTTTAGGAATAATATGTGGTACATTTCTAATTTGTTCTTTACCTATTTTTGCTGCAATAGAAGAACCCAATCCTCGTGTATGGCTATATGTTTTACCTTTTGTTGCAATGGTTGCAACTATTTTGTATTTTGCCTTTTGTCATTGTACAGGATATTCTTATCAAGGGAAATACAAGATCAACAATGAAGATTTTAAAAACAAATTCATAATTAAAAATTTTAGCGACTATAAACAAGCAGGTAGCTTCTTTAAGAAAACAGACCCTAAAAAAATACGAGAAATACTCACTGATGATGTTTGTGCTGAATTAGCAGAAGATTATATGAATATTTTTTTATCCGTAAGAAATAATTGTGTTTCTGATTTAGGCGAAGAAAATATGGAAACTCTTCAACCTCACAGACAATTAACTTCGTCTGATTCCTGTAAATACCGTTTAGAGGAACTTCTTGATATTGTTAAATTATTAGAACATTCTACATCAAATAAAACTAAAGAAACAATTTCTATAGACAGTTCATTTAGCTCTCAAACCCTAATTAATACTAATCCAAAAAATTATAAAACCAATAATACAAAATTTAATAATAAAAGATTAACTTACAATAATTCAAAAACAAATAATAAGATAAAAGCAAAAAATAAAAACGCATTTAAGAAGAGCAAACGTTTAAAAATTCGTCATCGCTAAGCAGAGCAAGTATTTAAGTAAAATCTTGACTAAAACATCATCTAAAAATAAAATTATATAAATAAGGAATCCTCCACCCATCTATTCCTTATTTTAACTAGTTCTTCAATAATACAGACAAGAGAGAGACTTATATTTTTTTACATGAAAAAAATACTTATATTTTTATTTATTTTTAGCATAGCTTTAACAAATTATTTATTTGCACAAGATTTTGAAAAGACAGCAGAACAATGTAAAGAAAGAATTAAAATAGTTAAAGAAGCTATAAATAAATATGCAAAAGATCATAATCTTGAAGGGAATACAGCTTTCTCTAGTTTTAAACAATCCCTTATTGATGAAAAATATATAGAGAATAAAGATATTCTTAGATGTCCAAACTCTGGAAAATTATATCTTATCAGCCTAAAAGATGGGAAATATACTGTTAATTGTCTTGAACATTTAGCTATTAATTTTTTAAAAAAAATAGAAAATAAAAAACAACAAACATCTACTGAAGAAAAAAATAATATAAAAAAAGAAACAGATAAAAAGAATCCACATGCAGAGATATTGAAAATATTTAGAGAGCAAAAAGATGATAAAAAACTTGATCCTGAAATTTTTAATAAAATAAAAAAACAAACAGAAAATATAAAATATAATTCTGAAAAGAATAATTACTTTAAAAGAAATTCAGAAAATTATAGCAATAAAAAACATTTCGAAATTCCAATTGAGCTTATAGTTTATGGTGGTATTCCATTAATTATAATTATAATATTGGTTATTTATTTTGTTAGAAAAAGACTAATAATTAATTACTGTGAAAAGAATTATTTCGTCTATGAAGAAAATCCAATTTCTTTAACAGGCACTTCTGAAGCCTTTGATGTTTTATGCAAAGGTGATAGTAATTATTTTACCAATGGAATGTACAAAAAAAGAGGAGATATTGAAATAAATATCATAGAGTTTACTGCTGTTACAGGACATGGTAAACATAGGTCAACAGAAAAATTCACATTATGCCAATTATATAAAGCCCAAACTGAATTTCCTGTCTTTTTTATGAGAAGTGAAAATGTTCTTCTAGACTCTGTT
>CAMJNS010000024.1 GCA_946407375.1 uncultured bacterium | reverse complement strand
GCAAACGCAAACTTTTTTAGCTAATAATCAGAGTTTTAAAGTAGCGTCCTTTATGGACGCAAAAATTAATAAGTATCTATACCTAGGGCAGCTTTGTTGCCCTAGGTTATTGATGTAGTGACCTATCGGAGGCTGTCCGAAAACTAGGTTTTGACTCCATATTTAGATTATTCTAATTATTTTAAAATCCCCCTTAATCCCCCTTTACAAAAGGGGGCAAGGACATTACTCCATACATTGTATTTTTAACAAATTCTTAGTTTTCGGACAGGCTCCTATCGGTCACTTTCAAAAAATAGTCGTGTCCGATAGGACACAACTTTAATAACCGTGGGCATCTTAGATGCCCACGGATTAGAATCATAATAAAAATTCGTCCGATAAGGACGATACAAAAATTAGATATATTCTAACACTGACCAATAAAGAAAAAAGTTTGCATTTGCCCTAGGATAATCAAAACTTTAACAAAGCTGTAAATAATTCCGTGCATAACGCCGATAATTTTCCTATAGAAAAAAGACAAAATTACCGGAGGCACTATGACAGCCCTAGCCCTAGTTAAAGATACCCAATATAACCAAGAGGCATACACAGATTCTATAGAAACACCTTTTGGTTCTGTTCCACGTCATTTCGATGAATTCTGGACAGCTAAACAGCGTCAGATGAATTCATTACACTATTCTAACTCATACAGAGGTTGCTACAAACCTGAGTTACCAGAATACTTCATTTCCAGATTCACAAAAGAAGGAGATGTTATAGGTGACCCATTTGGTGGTCGTGGAACCACTGTTTTGCAGGCTGCTCTAATGAACAGAATAGGTATTAGCAATGATGTTAATCCTCTTTCTGAAATTCTTGCTTATCCAAAAGTAAATCCGGTAACTGTTAAAGAAATTGAAGATCGTTTGAAAGAAATTGATTTGTCTAAAGAAGTAGATTTAAGCAAAGAAGAAGATATGTCTATGTTTTATCATAAAGAAACATACAAAGAAATATTGAATCTTCGCGAATACTTAAAAACCCATAGAGACGATGTAGACAGATTTATTGAAATCACAGCAATTTCAAGACTTCATGGTCATTCAAACGGTTTCTTCTCAACTTACTCATTCCCACAGTTTTCTATTCCAAAATCTAGTCAAATTAAGATTAATCGCACAAGAAACTTAGAACCAGAATACAAGGAAATCAAATCTCGTATTCTAAAAAAAGCTAAGACCTCTTTGAAAAGCGGTGGAATCGAAGCATTGCGCAAGATTGGCAAATTACACAAATTTACAACTTGTGATTCCAGAAATCTAGTTGATTGGGAAAGTGAAAGTGTTGATATGGTAGTAACTTCACCGCCTTTCTTAAATCAGGTTGATTATGTTACTGACAACTGGATAGAAAACTGGTTCTGTGGAATTCCTCAATCTACTGTAGAAACAGGAATTGTTCAAACTCCAGATCTTCATGTTTGGACAGATTTCATTTCTGATACACTTTCTGAACTTCACCGTGTTCTAAAGAAAAATGGCTTAGTTGCTATGGAAGTCGGTGAAGTTAAGTATCAGGGCACAATTCTTAATCTTGATGAAATTCTTGTTAGCTTGACTTGTAACAAAAAGTATAACTTGAATCAATTCAGAGTTAAGGAAATATTTGTTCAGAGTCAGCAGTTCACCAAATTGGCTAACTGCTTCAGAGTTAAGAACAACGAATTAGGCACTAACACCCATCGTATTGTTTTGATGGAAAAACTATAATTTTCAGGAGCAAAAATCATGCATATTACCCCAATGGATATCTATCAGAGAGAGTTCTCACGCAAGAATATCGGTGGTCTTGATGACAACGAAGTTTACGGCTACCTGAAAAAAGTTGGTCGTGAATACGAAAGCTTATATGCTGAAAATAAAGCATTGCAGGAAAATAACCAGCGTCTGACCGGTCAGATGCAGGATTACCTTGAACTGGAAAGAACTTTAAAACAGACTCTTATTTCTGCCCAGAAAACTTCTGGCGATATGAAAGATAATGCTGAAAAGCAGGCTGAACTTATTGTTAAACAGGCTGAACTTCAGGCAGAAAGAATTCTAGATGAAGCTAGAAGCGAATCTGAAGCTATTGGTAAGGAAATCAGAGATCTTAAACGTCAGCGCAGAATGTTGAAGGTTGAATTAAGAACTGTTTTGGAATCATACCTTGCTATGGTAAATGAAGAATCACCAGCTTTGGGTCATAGTGTAGAACCAATTGAAAAAGCAGCGTAAATACAATTAGGAATTAGGAGTGAGGATTGAGGAATTTGGAAAGCTTTCTTCCCCTCCTCCCCATATCCTATACCCTAACCCCTAAATATGCCTAGTGAATATGTAAAAGAAACACCACAAGGAGCTGTCTTAATGGTTATGGCAGCTCCAAGGTCATCAAAAACCGAGATTGTTGAAATTCAACAAGACCGAGTAAAAATAAAAGTAAAGGCTCCCCCAGTTGATGGGGAAGCCAATTCTGCTTTAGTAGAATATTTATCAAAAATATTTAAAATTCCTAAAAAATCTGTTATTTTAGAAAAAGGACAAACTGGAAAGCAGAAATCTTTTTTGCTTGTCGGATTAGATAAAAATCAAGTATGCCAGACCATTGATGCTATTCTAGCAGGGAAAGGTAAGTAAGTATGAACGTAAAAAACTTGCTTTGGGGCCTATGGGGTGCTTTAATTCTGTCTATGTTGGTTAGGCAGACCATAGATACTTATATGGTAGTTGCTCTTATCATTATTCCTGTTTTAATAGTATTATTAGACCTTCATGATGAAATAGACCATCTAAAAGAAGAAAACAAGCATCAGCGCAAATTTGTTCTAGACAGATATAATCTTCTTCAAGAAAGACTAAATGATGCTTTTAACCAAATTGAAAAAAGAATGGTCGTAGATTTTTCAGAAATGTCAAAAAGCAATAGCCAAAATACATTTTCTAACCTTTCGTCTGGCTATATGCCACCAGATAGAAGAAAACCCCGCAAGCTAAAAAAGCGCCAAAGAACTAATTATAGTCAGCAAAATCCTTTCCAAGAAGAATACAAAACAGACGACCAAAGGTTTGCTGAAGAAAAATTCGGAAAAAATAGCACAGAAGACCAAAATTACGATAATAATGTTCCTGATTTTTCAGAAGAACAGGAATATAATCAAGACTATTACGATGAACAAGCATACGATCAGCCCTCTGATGATTTTGAAAACGATCAGGAGCTAATCAATAAAGGTAAAGTTAATTAATTGCTTATAAAATTTTATTTATTTTCTAAAAGTTTTACTACGAGTTTAGTAACTAATTGGTCAATGCTTTGTTCTTTAAAATCAACTCCAGCTTTCATCATAGCAATGTTTCGTTTTTTAGTAACAAATGCATAATGGTATATTCCAAACATAAATGGCATAAAAGCATATATAAAATTATCACATTGAGCTTTAGACAAATTAAATGCTCGTTTCAAAGCATTTTCTAAAGCTTCTATACTTGAGCCATAAGCTTTTTTAAACTCAGTTAGTCTTTCTAAACGGCTATGTTCTTCCATATCATATAAATTCATAGACAGAAGCTTTAAAAGCATAGGTCTGTTTTCAAGAGTCTTAGAAAGCTTATTTGCAAATTGTTTAACACTAATCTTTTCTTTTTTCTTAGCTATTTTATCAAGGTCTTTTTTCCAATGTTCATATTCTTTTTGGAATACAGCTAAAAATATTTCTTCTTTTGTTTCAAAATAGTTATAGATTGAAGGTCGTGAAAAAGTTGTATATTCGGCAATATCTTTAATAGTAATATCTTTAAAACTTAAATTTTTATAAAGCTCAATACAAGCATTTATAATTTCTTCTTTTCTAGCCTCACAATGAGCGGATTCGCCTTTTAGCATAACATCTTGTCTCCAAAATATATATTCGAACTTAATAAGAATCATTATATAACGATTTGAATTTTATGTCTATAATATACAAAGTTAATCCCAGGGCAAACGCATTAAACTTTCTTTACTGGATTGCCACGGCGTTTTCAATGCCTCGCAATGACGGTAAATCATAATACATTGTTTGTATTATTAACTAAAATTATGATTATTACTGAATTTGTAATTTATTAATAAATTTTAATGCGTTTGCCCTGAAGTTAATCCTAGTAAATAGTCATAAATAAAAATTATATTGTTTTTTTTCTAAAAATGAATATATTATCTATAACAATTATTTGTGAGGAATTATTATTATGGAAATCGGAATTGGTATACCTATAGCTATTATAGTATTAGTTGTTTGTTTCTTTTTATTCTTAAATTATGGTGGTTCAAACCTTAGTGGAGAATTTAAATCAACAGGTGCTTTTGTAGCGTTACTAATAGGTATTGGCGCTATTGTATGGCTTGTTCATATAAGATCAGAACAAACTCGTATATTAGAAGAAAACCAAAGATGTTTGGCGCGAATTAATCAAATTACAAAAGCAGTAGAAAAATTTAATGAAACAAGCTTTCCTATAATGGAAAACCTGGAAATAGCTAAACTTAAAAAGAAAAAATTAGTTCCAGATGATATTACAAATGAATGTAGTTATACTAACGAAGGCGAAATGAGCAATGTAGTTAAAATCATTTGTAAGACTCACGGAGATAAACAAAAAGTTGAATTAACTATTAAAAGGTATGAATAATTAAGTAAACTGAAAGTTTTAAAGTAAGACTAACTAAAAGAGCATCAATTAAATTTGATGCTCTTTTTTTCATCTGTTAAATCTTTGTTGACTAACATCTTTACTATTGCTAGAATGTACATTTAAAGAAGACAAAAGACCATAATTTGAGATATAAGATATAAGACCAAAAATTAAGATAGAAGATAGGAGTTTTTATTGTAGTTTGTTATTTATTAAACTTTAAGCAGCAAGCCCAAGCTTTAAACTAGAAATAACAATAAATACATCAAAAACTAATTACTAAAAACAAGATTTAAAGTCTTCAATCTTAAATCTTATATCTTCAATCTTAAATCTTATAAATCAAGGAGAGATGATAATGGCACTTAAAGGAAACAAATACGGTACCCACAGAGTAATTGAACCAAAAGGCGTTTTAACTCAGGCTGCTTATAAAATTGATAATGATATGACTAAGCGTTATTCCAATGAAATTATTTGTGATGTAATTTCTTTGAATATTGACTCTGCTTCATTTACACAGATTGATGAAGCCTGCGGTCACGATGTTGAAAAAATCGGTCAAATGATTATGAATATCGTTGCTGAACGAGGCAAACAGCAGAATCCTGTTACTGGTTCAGGTGGAATGTTCATTGGTAAAGTTGCTTATATTGGTGAAGATTTGGTTGACAAAGTTAAAATCAAAGTTGGCGACAAAATAGCTTCTTTGGTTTCACTCTCTTTAACTCCTCTCAAAATTAACAAAATCAAAGCTATTCACCCAGAAATCGACAGAGTTGACATCGAAGGTCAGGCTGTTTTATTTGAAAGCGGTATTTATGCTAAGCTTCCAGACGATATGAGCGAAGCTTTGGCTCTTGCTGCTCTTGACGTAGCTGGTGCTCCTGCACAGGCTCGCAGACTTCCTAAAAAGGGTGATTCTGTTTTAATTCTCGGTGCTAACGGTAAATCAGGCGTTCTCTGCGGATACGAAGCTCTTAAAGCTGTTGGTCCAACAGGGAATGTTGTCGGTGTAGTCAGGAATCCAGCTCAGGTTGCTGGTCTTATGGAACTTGGCGTTTACAACAAAGTAATCGTTGCTTCCTGCACAGAACCCGTTAATGTATTAGAAAAAGCTCTTGAAGCCAACGGCGGAAAAGAATATGATGTATCTATCTGCTGTGTAAATGTAGAAAATTGCGAAATGTCTGCAATATTGCCAGTTAGAGAAAACGGTATTGTTTACTTCTTCTCAATGGCAACAAGCTTTACAAAAGCTGCTCTTGGTGCTGAAGGCGTTGGCAAAGACGTTAATATGATTATTGGTAACGGTTATGCAAAAGACCATGCCGAAATTACTTTGAACGTATTAAGAGAAAACGCTAAGATTCGCAAGCTTTTTGATGAAAAGTATGTGTAAGCTATAAGTTTCAAGCCATAAGCTAGAAAGGATTACGAAAAATTCGGCTTAATGCTTAGAGCTTGTGGCTTGAAGCTTGGACAAAAGGAGTGATTGAAATGAATAGATGTAGAAAAAATGGTTTGTTTATCAATGTTCCAGATAAAGATTGGAACGACTGGAAATGGCAGGTCAGAAACAGAATAGAAACCTTAGAAGACCTGAAAAAATATATTAACCTCAGTTATGAAGAAGAAGAAGGCATTAGAGACTGTTTAGGCACTCTTCGTATGGCCATTACCCCTTATTATTTAAGTCTTATAGACTTAGATAACCCCAATGACCCAATAAGAAAGCAGGCTATTCCAACTGCTAATGAACTTTACCGTTCACCAGCAGATTTGTTAGACCCATTGCATGAAGATGGTGACTCTCCAGTTCCAGGTCTAACTCATAGATACCCAGACAGAGTTCTTTTGCTTGTAACCGACCAATGTTCTATGTATTGCCGTCACTGCACAAGAAGACGTTTTGCTGGTCAAAAAGACTGTGCAATGCCAGATAGAAATGTAGACAAAGCTATTGAATATATAAGAGCACACGAAGAAGTTCGTGACGTTGTTGTTTCTGGTGGCGACCCACTTCTCCTTGATGATGCTAAGTTAGAAAGAATCTTGAAGAAACTACGCGACATCAAACACGTAGAAATAATAAGAATTGGAACTAGAACTCCAGTTGTTCTTCCACAAAGAATTACACCGGAATTGTGCAATATGCTTAAAAAATATCACACAATCTGGATAAACACTCATTTCAATCACCCCAACGAAATTACAAAAGATTCTGAAAGAGCCTGCGAACTTCTAAGTTATGCTGGTATTCCTCTAGGCAACCAGTCAGTTCTTCTTGCTGGCGTTAATGACTGTGTTCACGTAATGGCAAGACTTGTTCACGAACTTGTTAGAATTAGAGTTAGACCATATTACATCTATCAGTGCGATTTGTCTTTCGGTCTCTCTCATTTCAGAACCCCAGTTGCTAAGGGAATTGAAATTATTGAAGGCTTAAGAGGTCATACTTCTGGACTTTGTATTCCAACATTCGTTGTTGACGCACCAGGCGGTGGTGGAAAAGTTCCAGTAATGCCAAATTACTTGATTTCTACTGGTTATGAAAAGACTGTTCTCAGAAACTATGAAGGCGTCATTACTTGCTATGACGAACCTCATAATTATAGATTCCACTGTGATTGCGAAGACTGCCGTAAGAACAAAGAAATAGACGGTGTTGCAGGCTTACATTACGGCAAGATTTGCCTTGAACCAGAAGGTTTGGAACGCAAGAAACGTACAGAAGCCAATAAAAAAGCTGCTAAAATACAGGAATGCGTAAACAACATTTCTGCAATAGCAAACAAGAAATTAACAGCAAGAAAGGCTACAAGAAGCGAAAAGAAGATTACTGTATCTAAAACAACGACAAGGAAGAAAAATACAAAGTCTAAATCAATAGCATAAAAACATAATAGAAACTTATAAAAGCCTCTCTTCAACCTGAGGCTTTTATAAGTTTTAGAGAGAGTATCTATGTTCGGGAAATCAATTTTAATAAATGAAAGAGATAAAATAACACTAAAGCCTCCAAGTCATATAGTGAATAAAGGCATTACTTGCATTCTTTTAAATATTCTTTTTATTTTTGTCTATATAGTTTTTGCTAATATTGCTAATGATCATATAGAAGTTATTAGGATTACAAAAATTACTATTATTATTTTGATATTTTCTATTATTTTGTCTTTTTTTTATGTTTTTTCTTTTAATAGAAAATTTATTTTTGATAAAATATCAAGAAAAGTATATAGAGTAGATTTATTATTCTTTATTCCTTTTACAAAAGTCATATGCAATATCAGCGATATATCATATCTACAAATCAGGGATATTGAAGATTATGATTACAGTATTGATAATCCTAAAGACTGGTTTAACCCTTTACCAATGCGCCATAGAATAAAACACACATATTATTTATTTTTTGTTACAGATAAGCAACCAGATGATCTTATCATGCTAACCGATACTATAGGATATTACTTACCATTGAAATTAAAAGACTTAATAATAATGGGTGAAGAATTAAGTCAAGCTATAGAGTGCGAGTTTAAAAAAGATATGATCAAAATAAGATAAAGATTGAATTTGCCCTGCATTAAAAATTCTTTTCTGGATTGCCACACTTCGCTTCGCTACGTTCGCAATGACGGATAAATGCTTCAATCCTTACGCCCTAATCCCTAATCTGTTGCTCTATGCTCTAAAAATCTTTGTTATAAGACAAAATGTGATAAAATAAAACTATGAATTCTCTAAAACTCTTTTTAGATAAAGTTAATCAATATAAATGCATAGCAATAACTGGTATGGCCAAGAATACTGGCAAAACCAGTGTTTTGAATTGCATTTTATCTGATGATTCAAACAAAATTAGAGGTATTACTTCTATTGGGTATGATGGAGAGTCTACAGACCAGGTTACAGGCACCGAAAAGCCAGAAATATATGTTAAGAAAAACACATTAGTAGCAACCGCTGATGGTTTATTAAACCGCTGTGATTTTACAAAAGAATTGTTGGCTTATACAGGTTTTAATTCTCCTATGGGTGAAGTAATTATAGTAAAAGCCTTAAGTGACGGTTATGCTCAGATTGCGGGTCCTTCTACCAGAACACAAATGGAAGCTACAGTTAAACAGCTCAAAGAATTTGGAGCTGAGCAAATACTCATAGATGGAGCTTTAAGCAGAAAATCCACAGCCGCGATTGCTTTCTCAGATGCCTGCATATTAGCAACAGGAGCTGCATTTTCCCATAATATAGATAAAATAGTAGATGAAACCCTTCTTTTTGCGAAACTTCTTGCCTTACCAAAGCATAATGATTTTACAAAGATAAAACCTATAGATACTCTTGATGAAAATGAAATCTCTGATGCTTTTATTGCTCTAAATAAGAATAAAACAATCTTTTTAAAAGGTGCAATAACTACTCCGTTAATAAAAAGGCTTATTAACACTAACCATAATTTGAATGGTTTGAGTATTATTGGGGAAGATGGAACCAGATTTTTAATAGACCCACAATTATTTGCAGATCTAATTAGACGTGGTATCAAATTATTTGTTCAAAATACTATCAATTTGATTGCTGTAACAATTAATCCAAAAGCTCCTTCAGGTTTAATTCTAGAGAGTAAGGAAATTTGTAACGCTTTAAAAAAAGAATTAAACCAGATAGTCTTAGATATAAAAATTGAAGGTTAACAAATCACAGCTATCCTAAAATTTAAAATCTATTAATCATCTTTAAATCTAAACTTATGGTCGTGTATGGATAGCTTATTGTTTAAATGTACATTAGGTTGGTGGCATATAGTGCAGTTGGTTCCAGGTGATTCTTCCGGGTGGTCCGTTTTATCTGTATGGCAAGTTAAACAATATTGGTCATAAGTAAGATATTTTGAACCATCTGTAGTTTTATATTCTCTGAAATTCTGACAATAATCACAGGTTAAACCAGAAGCTAAGAAAAGACGAGATTTTAAGAATTTCCACTGTCGTTCACGGTCTTCTAAGCTTTCATCGCCATAAAAATTATCTGAACTCTGTCCTGGTTTTGGAGTCAAACCTGAATAGAATTCTTCTAGATTATCACCTGGCTTATAGCCTGCTGCGAATAAATAATCACCGCTTTCATCCATTCCAGAAGTATGGCACGACATACATATCATTTCTTGATAAACTGGCTTCATCTTTTTTATAGAAGTAATATAATCTGGAGATTTTTTATCAATATGTTCTTTACCTGGTCCGTGACAAGCTTCACAACCCACACCAGCTTCTACGAAAGTATCATTTGCTGTATCGAACCCAGTTGAATGGCAACCTGCACATTGTTTGAGCCAATATCTTTTTTTCCAGTTTTTATCATTAGAATCAAGCCATTTTTTCTGATGAATATCCCAAATTTTAGGAAGAACAACATAGCTGCCGCTTGCTTCTGCGACAAAACGATGAACATAATGAGAGCCTAATACTGTTACAATCTTGTCTTCAGGGTAATTAAGCTCTTTAAAAGGAACAAAATCTTTTTTGTCTAATTCAGAAGGTTTTCTCATCATTCTAGCATGAGGAGTGAGTTTCCATTCTTCATATATGTCGTTGTGACATTCCTTACAAGCTTGAGAACCTGCATACCCGCTTTTTTGTTTAATTAGTTTTTCAACCAAAGCGAAATTACGTTCTTTTTGAACATGAGTATGTATATTTAATGGAGAACTTGCTGTTTCAGCATAAACATTATTACAAGATAAGAGCAGAAATAAAAGGATTACATCAGCAATAAAACAACAGAAACCATTATTGTTAGAGGCAGAGTAAAAATAAGGTTTCTTCCAAGAATTTTTATATTTAAAAATGAAAGGCTTATGCATAAAGTCTACTTTTCGATTTGAAATTCTTCTAGTAGTTTTCCTATTTTTGCAGCAGTTTCTTCATCTTTTACAGATGATTTAAGTTCTTCCAACTGAGAATAATGTGAACAAAGTTTGCTTTGCAATTCGTTTACAGCATCACAAAGACTCTGACCTTCATCACCCTCTCTAAGTTTTAAATTGTTCTTAGGAATTAAACCAGAATTAATTTTATTTATGTGACCAGTTACTTTAAGCATTGGACCAATGAGTTTATGAGTAACGAAGATTGCCAATATTATTAATAATACGCAAAGAACTATAAAGCTAAATATATTAGTTATAACAATAGCTGGTCTTAATGTATTCCAAACTTGTTCAATTTGGTTTTGAGAAAAATACTCAGAAAGATTTTTTGTTGTAATATAATTTAAAACACCAATATGTACAAAAGAGCCAATCATTACAACTACAGCCATAAAAAGAACTAATCTTAATTGATAAGATGGAAGTATTAAATAATGTTTAATAGACCTTTTGCTATTGTTCATTTTTGGCTCCATTGTTATTTTCTTCTGTGTTTTCTATTTTTTCTATTTTTTCTGTACTTTCTGTTTCAGAACTTCCAACCACTTGTTCTGGAAGATTTTTAAAAAACAAATCCAAATCTAAGGGCCCTTGATGAGAAAAGAGTATTTTCCCTTCTGGATTAACAATAAAAACAGAAGGAGTCATTGTAACGCCCCAAGAATCAGCAGTTATGTATTTTTCATTTTCCAGCTTTTCCATTAAAATAGTTTGAGAAAATTTTCTTCTCTTTTTGAAGTTTATTAAAGCTTTCTGCATTTTTTCAGAATCTAGGGAAACGAAAAAAGTAGAAAAATCTTTTCCCTCAAGTTTATCTAAACCTTCTTGTATTTCTGGCATTTCTTCTATGCAGGAATGACAAAACAAAGACCAGTAAAAAATAAGATTCCATTTATTAGCTGCCGGGAAAACCATTTCATTGTTGGAAGTATCTTTTAAAACATTGATAGGTGCTTTTTCTCCAACCTTTAACAGTGAAATTGAAGAATTATTAGAGTCTTGAGCAAATAAAATGCAAGGAGAAACAAAGATTAAAAAAAAGAAAATAATAGTTTTGAATCTTCTACAATTTGATAGCAAAAGAATTGATTGCATCAGTAACTTCCTTTTCTTTTTCCGGAACATATCCGAGATGATCGTATAATACTTTACCACTACGATCTACAAGAACTGTTCTCGGCAATATTGAGACATTATATGTATTGGTTAGAGAATCCTGGCTGTCGACAGCTATCATATAAGGAATTGCTGGTTTATATTTACGTATAAATTTTTGTACTTTTTTAAGAGAAAAATTAGGATGTATACCAATGATTGTAATCTTATCTTTGAAACTTTCGTGAAGCTTAGTAACAAAAGGTATTTCTTCTATACAAGAACCACAGGTTGTTGACCAAAAAACAAACAAAATTGGTTTTTCGGTAAATTGCCCTGCAAGCCTGAATTGCTGACCATTAATAGAAGTTAGTGTAACACCTTCTAAGGTAGAAATGCCTTGAGTTTTTTCTTCCGGTATCATAAAGTACAGGAAGAAACAACTTAGCAAAGCGATAATAGTTAATAATATGTGATTCTGGCTCATTGTTTAATATTATAAGCTTTTACTAATACTAAAGCAAGCCTATGAAATAGGTATAGCAATCACAAAAACCTCATCAACAAAAAAAGCTTGGGAATACCCAAGCTTTTTTGTTGAAATCTAGAAAAACTTAATTAAGCTTTGACTTCTTCTTTTGGTTCTTCTGCTTTTGGAGCTT
The DNA here is from genome assembly GCA_946407375.1 of uncultured bacterium. Taxonomy (GTDB): domain Bacteria; phylum Muiribacteriota; class Ozemobacteria; order Ozemobacterales; family Ozemobacteraceae; genus RUG334. Next base: position 17,869 of record CAMJNS010000024.1, on the reverse strand, counting down.
CTTCAGCTTTTTTACAGCAAGCTACTTTATTATATATAACAGCACCGAGGCAGCCACCAACGATAGGAGCAACAATGAATAGCCACAACTGCTGGATTGCCCAACCTCTAACAAACAAAGCAACAGCAACGCTTCTTGCAGGATTTACAGATGTATTTGTTACAGGAATGCTTATTAGGTGGATGAGAGTTAAGCACAAACCAATTGCTATTGGAGCAAAGCCTTTAGGTGCTCTTTCATCTGTAGCGCCCATAATAACAAATAAGAAAACAGCAGTCATAACAACTTCTGTAACAAGAGCTGAACTCATATTGTAACCCATTGGAGAATGTTCAGCATAACCATTGCAAGCAAAACCAGAAGCAACAACGTCGAATCCTGCTTTTCCGCAAGCAATAAAATAAAGAATGCCAGCAGCAGCAATTCCGCCTAAAACCTGAGCGATAATATAAGGAGCAAGTTCTTTTGCATCAAATCTTCCACCTGCAGCTAAACCAAGAGAAACAGCTGGATTAAGATGACAACCAGAGATGTGACCTATAGCAAAAGCCATTGTCATAACAGTAAGACCAAAAGCAAGTGAAACACCTGCCCAAGCTATACCAACATTTGGTGCACCTGCAGCAAGAACTGCGCTACCGCAACCGCCTAATACCAACCAAAAAGTGCCGATAAATTCGGCAGCATATTTATTCATAATTTCTCCTAAAAAAAATAATAATTAATTGGTGTAGGTTTTATACTACTAAAGTTTTTTATAGTCAAGATTGTTTTTAATAGCAAAATATTAAAAACTATTCATTTTATATAAACTTATGGTAGAATTAGCCACAGAAAAATCTCGGAGGAAACAATGAAAAGTTGTTTTAAATTTATATTTTTGTTCGTTATCCTTACTATGCTAACAGGCTGTTGCAATAATCTTAGTCGCAAAGAATATACTATTGCTACTGGCTCAAAATCAGGTGTTTATTATCCTATCGGTGAAGTTTTAGATAAAATTCTAAAAGAACAATGTCCTGACGTTACAATAAAAGTCATAGAAACAGATGGAAGTGTAGATAATCTTCAGATGCTAACCGAAGGGAAAGTTGATTTAGCTCTAGTTCAAAATGATATTGCCTACTATGCTTGCAATGGCGAAGCAATGTTTAATGGAAACAAAATATCAAATATAAGTGGTATAGCAACTTTGTTCCCTGAAGTAATTCAATTTATTGTTAGAAAAGAATGTGCAATCAATAATTTAAAAGACTTAGAAGGCAAGAAAATAGCAATTGGCGGGAAAAACAGTGGAACTCGCTATAATGTTGAACAAATACTTGGCGAATTAGGAATATTAGATAAAGTTACTTGTATTAATATTGATGCAAAAGATGCTATGGAAAAAATGAAAACAAAAGATATAGATGGTTTTGTTTTTACAAGTGGCTTGCCTAATCCCTCAATTGTTGAATTATCTAAAACTGTAGATATTGATTTAGTTCCTGTAGATTTAGAATTAACTCAGAAACTAGTTAATAAATATTCTTTTTATTTTCCATCACTTATCCCTCCTAGACAATATTCAGGTCAGACAAACGAACTTAATGGTTTAGAAATAAATGCAGTTTTGGTTTCAGGACCTACCCTTTCAGAAAAAGACCAATACTTGTTAACAAAACTTCTGTTCAGCAAACCAAATGAATTAGGACAAGCTCACCCACGCCTTAGCAAGATGACAAAAGCAACTTTAAGACAGCAAATGCCTATTCCATTAGGAGAAGGTGCTCACAGAGCTCATTCAGAAGCTATGCAACAGTAAAGTTAATACAAACTTAACACTTAAAAAATAAAAGATTCGACTGCCTATGCCGATACAATGGTTAAGCGGTCGAATTTTTTTATTGCTAAGGAGCAATTACAAATGACTAAAGTCGGCAAAATAAAAGTTGGTATTATTTTTGGTGGTCGTTCAGGTGAACACGATGTTTCACTTGTTTCAGCAGCTTCAATTATGAAAGCTCTAGATAAAGATAAATATGAAATTATTCCTATTGGAATTACCAAAACTGGTGTTTGGCTAACAGATGTAACAACTGAAATGATGCAGAATTACAGCAAAACGAAAGACAAATCTGCATTAAAAGGAGCTCGTAAAGTAGTATTTAGCAGCGATACTGAAAACACTGGTTTAATAGCTTTAAATGATAACGGTAAAAACGAAATGATAAAGCTTGATGTCGTTTTCCCAATAAATCACGGTACTTATGGTGAAGATGGAACTTTACAGGGAATGCTAGATCAGGCTGATATGCCTTATGTTGGTTGTGGGGTTATCGCTTCTGCAGCTGGTATGGATAAAACAATTGCAAAAAAATTGTTTAAGGATGCTGGTTTGGCTATTGCACCCTATGTAGAAATATTAAGATGTGATTGGAGAAGTGAACCAGAAAAGGCTATTGAAAAAGTAGAAAAAGAACTTAACTACCCTTGTTTTGTAAAACCAGTTAACTCAGGTTCTTCTGTAGGCATTACAAAAGCTCACAACAGAGAAGAATTCAAAAAAGCTATGATTGAAGCTTGCAAATATGACCGTAAAGTTCTTATTGAAAAAGCTATTAATGCTAGAGAAATAGAAGTTTCGGTTATGGGAAATGATCATCCAAAGGCTTCTTTGCCAGGTGAAATTGTACCTTGTAATGAATTTTACGATTATTCAGCAAAATACATAGATGATAAATCAAAATTGGAAATTCCTGCTAAACTATCAGATGATTTGATAGAAAAAATAAGAGAATCAGCAGTAAAAGCTTATAAATCATTAGATGGTGCAGGCTTAGCTCGTGTTGATTTCTTTGTTGAAAAGGGAACTAACCAGATTATTATCAATGAAATTAATACTCTTCCTGGTTTCACAAGTATAAGTATGTATCCAAAACTTTGGGAAGCAACAGGATTACCATATAGTAAACTACTTGATGAACTTATAGAGCTTGCTCAAGAACGCTACAAAGATAAGCAAGAATCACTAGCTTCTGTAGCCTGATACTAACTAAACAGCAAAAAAAAAGGGGCAGTAATTATACTGCCTCTTTTTTTGCTGTTTAGTTATGTAATTTTCTGTTGGTTCAAAATGGTTTTACACCCCAGATATATTAATAGATAACAATAAACCCATCACGACTTTCAGCCGATAGATATAGTCGAATGGAGATAAATATGACAGGCAAAAATATCGGTATTGGACTTTGTTTTTTATTGTGTTTAACATCTTGTGTTCTTTTTACAGGTTGCTCTGACGTTGGAGCAAACAAGCGAACTAATCCTGTTGGAAGTGAAACAGACGCTGAAGCAACGGTTTCTACTGGAACTTCTTCAACAGATACCACATCAAGACCGGCTGATAACAGTCTTTTGCCCGTTGTAAATGTTTATTCTTCAAAAAATGTTATTGGCGCTGGTAACGAAATTAACCTAAGAGCAGAAGCAATAGATCCTGCGGGAGCACCAGTAACATTAACCTGGGATGCCAACGAAGGGATTCTAATAAGTGTCAATGGCTCTACAGCAGTTTGGCAGGCTCCGACATATTCATCCAGATCTATTGTTAGCTGTACAGCTACTGACGTAAGAGGTGGCAAAACCACAGCTAATGTAGAAATAGAAGTAATAGGAAATTCCAAATACAAATTAAACATTTTAGCTGACAGACGTTCTTTGACTGCTTCTGTAAATTCACAAGACACAGATAATGCTTATGTTCCGGTTGCTGGAGCAAGAGTTGTTCTCAAAGCATTGAATGAAATTGCCGTTTCCGATAAAAATGGGAATATAGAATTTGATGTTACTCAAGTGGATAAAATAGCAACTTTCTCTGACATTGAAGTTACATTCAAAGAATGGGACATAAATTATACAGCTAAGCTAATTTCCATTTCTGGGAATGTAGTTAATGACTCATTAATATTTGCTCCAGGCTATAATAATGTAAGTGTTGCATTAGCCAATGGCGATTCATTCGATATGAAAAGAGGCATGTTAGAAGTTACTACTACAGAAAAAAATACTATAGGTGTATTGGAACCATTATCTGAAGTATCAATAAACTGTTCTGCCGGTCAAGGAGTTTCAAGCCGAGATACTGGCATAGCTTTAATATCATCATCTAATGGTGGAACAAGTACAAATTTAAATATAACTAAAACAGGTTATAGCAATATTGAAAATTGCACTGTTCCATTAAGTCAAAATTATTTAACAATAGTTTCTGCTGAAATGAAAAGAAATGGCAATTATCTTGATAATGAAGCTAGCATTTCTTGGATAAGCCCTTATAATTATAAAAATTCTGTTGCTGTTATGGACCCATTTATCATTGGTTTTGGACAAGCAATGGATATGAGTTCTACTTTTGATTCTATAAATTTAATGGTACAAAATAAAAATACAAATGAATTAACATCATTTACCGGAGATAAAATAAAAGAAAAATTTGATATTGTATGGAAAAATAATACGCTTGTATATTTGTATCCTAAATATGGTTATCAAGCTAATACCAGATATAGTATTCTAGTAAACAACTGGTCAGCAAAAACAGTAGATGGTAGATACCTAAAAAGCTATATAGGTACATATTACGAATTTAAGACAGATGACGATCCTGCTCCCAAATTGCTTGGATTTGAGCCTGTAAATGGAGCAACAAATGTTAGTAGGAATGGTCCTTTCACAATTTATTTCGATCGTAGTATAGATCCAAATTCGTTATATGAAAATACAGAATTGGAAGTAGTTGCTGTTGATTCTGGAATGAGCATAACTTTAACTGCTTCTTCTATTAGAACCTTCTTCTCTGTTATATGGAAAAATGATAATACAGAATTGCAGCTTGTTCCAAGTGTAACATTATCTCCAAGAGCTTCTTATCAAATCAGATTGAAAAAATGCAGTTTTAAATCTGTATCAGGTAAAGCTATTTCTGGTTTAGAAAACTTCTGGACTCAATTTACTACAGGTGGGATATAATATATTAGGAATTAGCGATGAGCAATAAAGGATGAACAACAAAGCAAAAATAAGAAAAATCACCGAATGCGGTGTTTTAATGGCATTAGGGCTTGCTTTATCTTTTATTAAGCTATATAGCCTTCCATCAGGAGGGTCTGTTTCCTTGGGAATATTACCACTTGCGATAATAGCAGCAAGATATGGATTAAAAACTGGAATATTCTGTGGTTTAGGCTTCGGAGTCCTTTTAGTTGCTAATGGTGCAAAAATCATTCATCCAGTACAATTTATTTTAGATTATCCTTTAGCCTATGCTTCTATTGGATTAGCAGGATTAATGAAATGGGATAATGGTCTAAAAGCAACAACGGCAACAACATTGGCCAACTTAGTAAAACTACATTTCCATGTTATTGCCGGTGCTGTTTTCTTTGCTGATGGCAAAGAAAATTTTAAAGAAGCTTTAATTTTTAGCTATGGATATAACTGTGGGCATTTAATTCCTGAAACCATAATCTGTGCTATTATCGTTTGGTATATTGCTTCAAAGCACAGGAACTTATGCTCACAGCAAAAACTCGATTAGCAATTCAGTGGTTCGCGCCTAATTATATTCATTAAGCTACAGTTACTTTATCACTGCCAAGACAACGAGTGCAGACATATCCAGTAACACGTTTTCCTTTTACAAGAACACGTTTTTTCTGAAGGTTGATGCTCCAGCGTCTTTTTGTGCGGTGATGAGAATGGCTTAGTGCGTAACCAACTTGTGGTCCGCGATTACAAATCATACATACTCTAGACATTTTCAAACCTCCAAATAGAGCTTTAGTGAGCAACTAATATAACAGAATACTTACCAAATAGCAAGAAAATTATTTTAACTAGTGTACACCTAATTTTTTATTTTTTTATAAAATTAAGCCAATGCAGACTATTGTTTTATTTCTTCTTCGGTAAGATAACAAGCAGGATCAGTTTGCCAGGGGTCGTTATAAACTCTGAAAGCTCTTACTCTCAAAGAACCGCCACACATCTTTTGAAATTTACATTTGGCACATTTACCTTTCAAAAGAGGTAAACGATTCTTTAAACCAGCCATAAGTTCATCAGAAGTATCTTGCCAGATTTCTGAAAATTTTCTTTCTCTGACATTTCCAAAAGTTTTATCCATCCAGAATTGATCGGGGTGGACAAAACCTTGCCAATCTATTTCTCCAATACCAACGCCAGTTGAATTTGCTCCACCACCATTCCATTCTAAAAGTTTGCGGACTTCTTCTGCTCTTTCGGGAGCTTCCTGCAATAATTTGAGATAAATGTAAGGTCCGTCAACGTGGTTGTCTACAGTGAGAATATCTAAGTCTATTCCTGAATTGATAGCTTCTTTGGTTCGTCTGCAAATTATATCAAGAGCCCTACGACTTTCTTCGTGGGTTAAATCATCGTTGCTTTTTCCTCTGCCAGAATAGACCAAATGATAAAAACAGGCTCTAGGTATTTTTTCTTCCAACAGAAAATCGAATATTTTCTCTAAGTCTTCAACATTTTTACGAGTTAAAGTAAGTCTTAAACCAACTCTTTGGTCTACTTCAACACAGTTTCTAAAACCAGCCATAGCCTTTTCAAAAGCACCTTTAACGCCTCTGAACATATCGTTGGTTTCGCCTATGCCATCTAGAGAAATACCTGCATATATAAAACCAGTTTTTTTGATTTTCGCAGCTATTTCTTTTGTTATTAGTGTTCCATTTGTTGAAAGAACGGGTCTAACCCCTTTACTTACAGCATATTCAGCCAAGTCAAACAAATCTGGGCGCATAAGAGGCTCTCCACCACTCATCAGTAATGCTGGAATTTTAAATTCGGCTAAATCATCAATAAGTGCTTTGCCTTCTGAATTTGTTAATTCATTTGGAGCAAGATTAGAGTCTGAGTTGGCATAACAGTGGGTGCATTTAAGATTGCAACGCTTTGAAACATTCCAACAAACAACAGGTCTACGTTCTGAGGCTGATTTTGCTATATGGTGCCCTTTATATTGGTGAGAATGAGCTACTTGCCCATGATGTTCCTGACCGTATCTAAGTGGGTCACCTGTTGTCGAGTGGTTTGCGTAAATCTTGCTTATGTTAATCATTTGTTTGCCTTTTTAATAATTTATTTTTCAAAATAATATAACATTAACAAATGCTAGCAAGCAAGATACAGAACAAGGATTTCTGTTACAGAAAGCGACTGAGAAAGCTATCCGAAAACTAGGTTTTTAACTCAGAATTAGATTAGGTTTATTATTTAAAAATCCACCTTAACCCCTTTTATGAGCCTGTCTAAAAACTTGAAATTAACTAAATAATTTGTATTATTATTTCGTAGTCTACACATTGTCATAACCGTATAGCTTTCAGAGCTAAAGCCCATACGCTATACTTATTATGACAAATGTGTAGACAATTAATATAAACTAATTCGGGCTAAAAAATTAGTTTTCGGACAGGCTCAGAGGAATGGGTATCAAAAAAAGCATTATCTGGATGAGGCAAAAAGAGAAATCGTTCCACCACCATCTAAACCTTTCATTAAGGAAAGGCTAATTTTGCATTTATCTTTTTCTCTAAAGTATTCAATATGACATTCTTCAAAATTTTCATCATATTTTACTGTTTTAATACCCTCCATAGCTTCAATTGCTTTTTGGATGTGCCAAAAAGCAGTTTCACGTTCTGAAAGAGTATTACAGCTTTTAGAATAATAAACCCTTTCTATTCTTTTAATATCATCAACAAATATCTGAGCACCCAAAAAATTACCTAAAAAAGGCTTTTTTGATCTTACTGAAAAGGATAACCCAAAAGTTTTACTATCTATAAAGCATGAATCTTTAACGTTTTTAGCTATTTGTCCAAATTTATATCCACAAGCAAAATCATCTATACTATCAACTTCAACAGAATCTTTTTTATTTTTTTCAAGTGCTTCTTTAGCTTTTTTTGCAGCCTCTAATTTCATTTTCTTAACTTTAATTTGTGACTCTTCATACTTAGCTCTTTGTTCTGGTGTCATCTTACTTAAAGCTTCATCAACGTCAAAATATGTAGATTTATAACCTTCTCGATAATATTTTAATTCTATTTCGTCTTTTGTTAGAAAAGTAATAGGAAATTTATTTTCTTCTTTTTTGGAATAGTAACGATTTGAAGAATACACATATTGATGGTCTGAACAGAAAATTACATCTGAAGTTTTATCCATTAATACACCATATGAACCTGGTAATTGTATTGAAAAAGGAACTCCAGATAATCTATTGGGTGGAATTAAAGAACCTACATAATGAGCGATACTGCTAGGAGAATATTCGAAGCTGCTACCTTCTTTAATATTACTGACATATTCATATGTTGCTAATACTGTTGCTGTACCATCTATTATTACTCTTGTTTCATCTGTATTTATTTTTAAATTATTGTAATTTGGGAAAAACTTGTTAATAAATGCGTATGCAACAAGTTTTGGCATATTACTACGGTCTATTTTATCAGTAGCTTCTTTTGCTTTTTCTTTTAAGTCTTTTTCCCAAGACTCTAGTTTTGTACCACACTCGAAATAAGGTGAATCACAAAATTCATACAGAGGATTAAAAAGCTTTCTAAATTCAATAGATAATTGTTTTGCACCTCTATTGTTGCCTGCTATGTAACTTACAGCGTAATTACCTTGTTTAGATAATTTCATCAACATATTTTCAAATATATCCAAATCATAGTTTAGTGTACGAGTAAATTTAGGATATTCTTCTGAAATAGTGAATAAATCTTTTGCTATAGCTCGAACCATATTTTTATTATGTTTTAAACCGCTATTAGCTATATAAATCAATTGGCAAGAAGCGCATCTGAGAATATTATTAACGGTCCTCAAGTTTTCTTCGCTAGCTCCATCCGCATAATCTGTGAGTAAATTTATACTAAATCTTGCAGCAGCATAACTTAATAAAAAAGCGGAGTTTCCATCGTCTTCTTCTTCAAAACGATTAGCAATCAAGCACCATTCTATTAAAGTATTCTGATATTGTTTTAAATCAGGAGAATAGGGAAGATTATTTTGCTGAGTAGAGTTGTTAGTATCTTTGAAACAATCAGGCTTAGTGTATTTTCCAACTAATTTCTTAATTTTTGGAAGCAGATTTTTCTTGTATCTGCTTAAATCTATACCTTTATATAAAAGCACCCCTTCGTAATGACGGCACATTCTTGCTTTATCTCTAAAATCTTTTGGATGTGAAAAGCAATAATCAAATAAATCTACAGTTGAAGTGCTTAAAAAGTCTTTCATCACTTCAGGAAAATCACCCTTTGGATGTTTTTCTTTCAATTCATCAAGAGCTATATTACTCATTTCTTGTATCCCATTAGTAATTTTATTGTTTACGTGAATTCTGTAAATAACAAAAAGAACAATACAGAAAATAAATATAACAACTAGAATAATAGCTATTGATAGACCTTTTTTATTCTTCATTAAATACTCTTCCTATCGCTTCTTGATACCTTTCTAGATTGCCACCGACTGCTTTAGCAGTCTGCCCCCTCTTCCGCAAAGCTTTGCTTTGCAGCCCCCTCCGTCTTTGGCTTCGTCAAATACACTCCCCCTTCCGACTGCTTTGGCAGTCAGCTCCTAACGTCTTTGGCTACGCCAAATCCACTTCCCCCAGAGAGGTTGTCTGAAAACTCGAAATTAGCTAAATAATTAGTATTAATTTTTCGTAGTCTACACATTGTCATAACCGTATAGCTTTCAGAGCTAAAGCCCATACGCTATACTTTTTATGACAAATGTGTAGACAATTAGCATAATCTAATTTGGCCTTAAAATATAGTTTTCGGACAATCTCCAGAGGGGGAAGAGCTGCTTTTGGGGAGGATTTTCAAGAAAAGAAGCTCCCCCACGATAGGTGGGGGAGCTGTCACGCAGTGACTGAAGGGGGTCTTAGCACGAAGTGCGACCCACCACCTACCACACATCACTAATACTTACGATTCCTTCACAACAGTAATATTACCGTTTTCAGCAACAGTCAGGTAGCCAGCAGCTTTATTATACTCTACGGCAGCTTCCATCAAGGTAGTGAGGTTAGTTCCAAGACGTGAGAAACCAAGCTGTTTAGCAGCTTCTTTAGCCAAATCATCCGGAGAAAGTGCTATCTGGTCAGAAACAATCTTATAAACAGCGTTAGCCGCTTCAATTATTGGAATATCCTTTGAATCACGCTTATCAGCATCTGTTTTACCAGCTCTGCAATCGCTGTAATCATCTGGATTCTGCTTTGCTGTCCAATAGATTTTCTGACCATCAGACTGTTTGGTAACCTTAAGAGAAAGTTTTGCAAAGAATTCGTCTAAGTAAGCCTGAACACGAGTTCCGACTCTTGTAATACCGTAGCTTTGAATAAGTCTCTTTGTAAGCAAACCTTCTGTGATTGGCGCTTCTGTTTCAATAACCTGCATAGTTCGCTTTTTAAGCTCTGTAGCGTTCTTCCTTGCCATAAAATCATCTGATGACATAGAAGTAACAGGTAATTGAGTAGCAGTATAAGGTTTGGTAAATATTCCAGATTCAGAAGTAGGAGCTGTGCCTGGTTCTTCGTATTCAACAGGTTTCAGTTCTTCTTTGGGGTCTTCCTTCTTTTCTGGTTCAATAGGTTGGGAATTTTTAAGCTTGTCTAAAGTATCCAAAAGTTTGTCTACTTCAACATCACGATTTTCCCACCAATCCATACTCCACATTCTGATAATGTTCCAACCTAAGCCTCTAAGAACACTAGCCTGAGACAATTCTCTATCTCTAGTAGTCTTACATTCAGCATAAACAGGACCATCTAACAAAATTCCAAGCAAGTATCTGTTTTCGTTTTTGGGGTCTATAACACCCAAATCAACCTTGAACTCAGAATTACCTATGTTGGTATCTACAGCGTAGCCTTGTTCTTTTAAAATTTTGCTAAGACTTTTTATTATACCGTTTTGAGCTTCATTCTTTTCAGCAGAGAAAGAATAGCCCTTCGGATTTCTTGCAAAATCAAGGAAGTTTCTAAGAGCCAATACACCTTCTGCTTTAGTTCTGTTGGTATCAATATGTTCTGGGAACATTGAGCTGAATACCATCATTTCACGTTTAGAACGAGAAACGGCAACGTTAAGTCTTCGCCAACCGCCGTCTTTGTTCAATGGCCCAAAGTTCATAGAAACTTTGCCTTCTTTATCTGGACCGTAACCGACTGAGAATATGATTACATCACGTTCATCACCTTGTACATTTTCTAAGTTCTTGATGAACAACGGGTCTTCTTTCTTATAAGCCCAACTTTCAAGTTCTAAATCGTTCTTACAGGCTTCTGAGAAGAGGTCATCTATAAGGTTCTGTTGAGGAATATTGAAAGTTACAACTCCAACGCTGTATTTAGAAAGTTTGGGGTCTTTGCTTCTGCGAATAAGTTCTTTAACAACAGCTTCGGCTTCTTCTTTGTTACAGCGCTTGCCAGAGCCATGGTCAAATGTTCCTTCTACGTGAACAAAATTAACTTTTGATTCTCTATCGTCTACTGATGGGAATGTGAAAAGTTTGCTTTCGTAGAAGTTATGATTAGAGAATGCTATCAAACTTTCGTGTTTACTTCTATAGTGCCACAACAAGTGAGTTTGAGGCATATTTAAAGCAAGACAATCGTCTAATATGCTTTCCATATCTTCCAATTCAAGATTATCTTCATCAACAGCGGCAGATGAGAAGAAAGAAGTAGGAGGCATCTGTTTGGGGTCGCCGACGATTACAGCATTCTGACCACGGGCTAGAACGCCGACTGCTTTACTGGTTGTAAGCTGTGAAGCTTCGTCGAATATTACCAAATCAAAAGGAGATTTATTCGGGTCGATGTATTGAGCAACAGAAATGGGGCTCATCAACATACAGGGGCAAAGTCTTGGCAGAATATTAGGAATCTGTCCAAAAAGCTTTCTCAGAGAGGTTCCCCTACCCCCGCTCTTTATAGCTCTTTGCAAAATACCAAGTTCAGAGCTTTGAGCAGCTTCTCTAGTGAAATCTGGCAGTTTTGCTGCAAGACGATAGACTATTTCACGGTTCCCAAGAGCACTAACCTGTTTATCAAGAGTTATAAACTTGTCGACTTTCTGGTCAAAAACTTTACCTGAGAAATTGTTAAGAGTGTTAGAAGCATCTATTGCACGAGCAGCAAGCCCTTTGCTGATAGTCTTTAAATAAGCTCCCTTTATTTCGTCGTGATCCATACCCTTTTGGTAGGCATCAACGAGAACCGCCAAGCCAGCTTCTTCTGCTTCGCTAGAAGTTTTGTTCCAAAGAGTCCATTCTTTTATTTCTTCAACGTGCTTGTTAATGTTTTTACACATTTCTATGTCTTCTAGAATTGGAGCGTTAAAACCATTAACAGGTTTTGGAACAGCTATTTTAGAAAAATCTTCAAATGAAGCAATTTTTTCTTCGTTGGCTTTTTGAACATCTTGAGCTAGTTCGCAAAAATCTTTATTACCGCAAAGCTTTTTAAAAACCTCATCGCCACCATGAATTTCGTTAAGCGAAGCAGCACTTGATTGAGCATTTTCGGCATAATTCTTAATTTTTTCCCAATCGGTGTTTTCACCTGTATATAGAGAACCAAGCTCTTTTTTATTATTATTGAATAACTCATCAGCTCTAGATTTTTTGGACTGATAAGAAGCTAAATCATTAAGGTCTGAACCGAGCGTATCGGAGTTCACACTACCTTTTGCAAAGGTTGAAATCTTTCTTTTTAAACTCCAAAGGCCGAAAAATCTAGGAATAAACCAGGATTCACTTTTCTGTTTATAAGTATCAAAAAGTTCTTTACCATTTTGTTCAAATAATTCAGGCTTCCAGTTGGATTCTAACTTAGAACGTAATTCTTTACACTTTATGTAATTGTCAGCCATTTCAGATAATTCTGACATAACGACAAACAAACAGTCTAAAGTTACCCAAGACTTGGGCATTGGGAACCACTTTGCAACTTCTTTAGCTGTTGTTAAAAGTTTAGTCCATTCAATATCGTCTTTTAAATTGTTTAATTCTGCTTTGTTTTGGAAATCTGTAGCTAGTTCTTTTAGTTTTTCCAAATTGCTTAAGTATTTTGTCGCTTTTGAATCAAGGTCATCTTTGAGGCTCTGATTGTATTCTTTGCAACCGACTCTTGAAAGTGCGTGTTCGGCAGGATGCCCTACAGCACGAGCAGCAGTAATCAGCGATTCTATTATCTGATTCTGCTTATCAAGCAATTCTTTTGTGATATTTCCTAAAGCTTCTTGAGAAAAAGCAGGAATATCTGGGAAATTAACATTTAATTCATAATTATTGATAAGCTCGTATATGCTTAATCCATAGCTCTGCTTCTTGTGAAGGTCTTCGGAATAAACATCAAGCTCTTTGCGAAGTTTGGAAATTTCTTCGGCTTTCTGCTTATAATCTTCACTTGCTTTTGGTCTTCGGAATTCTGTTGTCTGTTGTAGCTTTTCCAAGACAGCTTTCTTGCGTGACTTGTTTGAATGAAGTTCAAGACAGAATGGGTCTAAACCGATAGAGGCAAGACGTTTTTGAACTACTTCAAGAGCTGCCATCTTTTCTGCTACAAACAAAACAGTTTTGTTCTGCCCAAGTGCGTTTGCAATCAAAGAAGTAATAGTTTGAGATTTACCAGTTCCTGGAGGGCCGTGAAGAACGAAAGATTTGTTTTCGCAGGCACTTCTAACTGCAAAAAGCTGCGAAGCATCTGTTGGCATAGCCATAAAAACATCATCTTCACAGACGTGGTCGCCAGTTTCCATGCCTTCTGCTTCCCAAGTAAGTTTACCTTCAAGAAGGCTCTTAACAATCTTGTTCTTCATCAGGTCGTCAGAGCGGTTAGTTAGATCGTTCCACATTACAAACTGTGTAAAAGAGAATATTCCAACTGCAGAAAACTCTAAAACTTCCCAGTTTTCCTGAGGTTTAACATATTCACGAATTGTATCAAAAATCTTCTTTGTGTCTAATCCGTGTTCGTCAAGTGGCAATGGGTCTAAACCTTCCACTTCGATTCTGAAATCCTGTTTCAGCTTTTCGAGCATGGTTATGTTAAGCTGTGGGTCATCGTCTCTAAGACTTATAGTGTAACCCAGAGCAGCAGATTTTCTTGTAATATCTATTGGAATAAGAACTATTGGTGCATAGCGTGCAGGTGGGTTGTTGCCCTTGGATTCATACCATCGTAATAAGCCCAAAGCCAGATAAAGAGTGTTGGCACCGTTTTCTTCGATAGAACTCTTTGCTGAACGATAGACTTCTTTTATAGCTTTCTTTAATTCACCATCGGTTAAAGATGAGAATAAATGATGCTTTCCAAATTCTTTTTTTAATTCTTCTTCATCTATAGCGGGTTTTAATAAATCTTCATAGGTAAACTCTTCTGGAAGAACAAATTTTTCAGGTTTTGCAGTTATTAAAAATTCTTCTCCGTCAGCTAAAGCGTCTTCTAACTCATTAATAGTATTAGTTAAAAGAGGTATCAATGTGCGAGATCTTCGCATATTGATTAGCTGGTTTCTCAAACCCAAGTCTAAAAGCTTGCGTTCCCACATAGCCTTTTTAGTCTGATATTGCTGTGGAAGCGTATTTTCAGGATTAGTTTGAGTAGTTGCAGTATTTGCAGAAGGAGTTGCTTGAGCAACGGGAGAAGAAGAGGTAGCAGAATTTGTTTGTTGGTCTGTTTCTGTAGCAACAGTTACGCTCATTTATTTTCACCTTTTATTGTTACTGCCCTTCTTTGAGGAATTGTCAGCTTTAGCAGATATTACTTAAAGAAAGGTGTATTGTAGTGATTTTAACTAAAATTATCTAATTATTCAATACCTAAGCTAATTGTTCAGGGCAAACGCATTAAACTTTCTTTACTGGATGGACTTCGTTTTGCTTTCAGCAACGCCACAGCGTTTTCAACGCCTCGCAGAGAGTGTGCGAAAACTCGAAATTCTCTAAAAAATATAGTATTTCTTTCTATGTTGTCTACACATTGTCATAAACATATAGCTTTCGGGGCTAAAGCCCATACGCTATACGTTTATGACAAATGTGAAGACAATAAGCATAATCTAATTAGAACTTAAAAATCTAGTTTTCGCACAGCCTCTCACAATGACGGTAAATCATAATACATTGTTTGTATTATTAACTAAAATTATGATTATTACTGAATTTGTAATTTATTAATAAATTTTAATGCGTTTGCCCTGGCTAATTGCTACTAGTCAAATAAGCTAATAGCAAATCTCTTGCTGCGGTTATTCCTTTAAGATGAGTGCGTTCATTGCCATGAGAAGCAGAAACGCCAGGTCCTATAAGACCTACTCTTATATCATAGCCAGCTTTTAAAGCAGCAGAGCCATCGGAACCATAATGAGGGAATATGTCTATCTGATAAGGAATGTTATTCTTCTTAGCTAAATCTGTTAGCCTTTTCCTCAAGAAATAATCGTAAGGTCCTGAAGAATCTTTTGCACAGATAGAAACGCAGGTTTCGCGACCAGTTACATTTTTTCCAACAACACCCATATCAACAACTAAAAGTTCTTTTACAGAATCAGGAATACCCGCACAAGCACCATGGCCCACTTCTTCATAATTAGAAAAGAAGAACATAGCCGGTATCTTACTGAGTTTTTTAGAACCTAAAGTTAATAATGCATCTATAATTGCTGAAGTACCTGCTTTATCATCAAGAAAATGACTTTTAACAAAGCCTGTTTCAGTATATTCAAAGCCACTTTCAAAAGCCATAAAATCACCAGGCAATATGCCTAAAGCTTTAGTTTCTTCTTGTTTATATACTTCAGCATCAACCCTTATATGCATATTTTCTTCCGAACGTATTTCTTGTTCGGCCTTATTATTCACATGAACGGCAGGATTATTCAATATTAGACTGCCTGTAAATGTATGGTTTTCAGAAAATATTTTAACGGAATTGCCTTCAAAAGCTTGGAGCATAGGGCCTCCAAGCTTTGTAAAGCTAAGTGTGCCGTCTTTATTATAGTCTCTTACCATTAATCCAAGAGTATCTATATGAGCGGCGGCAGCTATAGTTGGTTTTTTATGATTGCAAGCTATCAAAGCTCCCTTATTGGTGTAATAGCAGTTTATTCCGTTATCACAAAGAAGCTTTTCAATATATTTTAGAACTTCGTGAGTATAACCAGTTGGGGAATAAATATCTAATAAATCATGTAGTATAGAAATGATACGTGGTTCTTTTGTTTTTTTCATTATATTCTCCAAATTTATTATTATTATTATTTCCCCAAAGTTTTTATAAGTTTATTATCTCTTAGGAAGTGCTCCGTGTTTTTTGCAAGCTATAATTCCGTCTTCGATTAAATCTCCTTCGGAATAATATTCACAATCAGGATCAGGTCCTTTGGGTGGGTATTTTAAGTAATGTTCCTTAACAAGAGTATCAGTGTCTAATGTGGACATCATTGTAGCATGATCCATATTATACATTTCTACTGCACCTGTTAAAACTCTAATATTTGAATAACAAGCATATTTACTATCTCTGCCCAAAGGAGGTGGATTACCAGGTCCATGTCCAGGGCCATGACCACGACCAGGAGCAAAAGCAGAAGCAACACTTCCTACAATTCCTGTAAGAATTCTAAAACCTTCAGCTTTTGTGGTAACTACTAAGTTATTACCTCTAATTTCAAAGTTCAAACTGTCTATGAAATCTTTGCCTTTAGCAGCTAAATACATTCCTAGTATTTGTTCTGACAAATCACCAACAAAAACATCATCTAATGATTTTTTTCTTTTTTCAAATTCATTTGAATAATGATCACTATATGCTTTTATCATCTTCTTTAACTCAGTTAACATATGATTAGCTGAATTAGAATCATTGAAAGCCATTTCAATATTAACAAAATCACTATCTATAAAACCAGCAATAGAATTAATTCCACTAATTAATTCTGGTGGCAAATTAAGTGCAGACAAGAACATAACAGATGCCTTTGGTATATAAACAAGTCTTTTATTTTTTTCCATTAACTTCGCAACATCTTGAGGAGCTTTTGTAAATGTTATACTATTACCAATTAAAGGATAAACCCCTTCTGGGGCAAAAAGTATTGTTTCTTCATTATAAAAAATTATTCTCTTATCGGCATAAACAATGACCTGAATCTCTTTATCATTAATTTTAGTTGTTTCGAGCCTTATATCTTCTGATTTTTCTTTTGGCAATATAGATTTTATTGTTTTTACAAGGTTATTTGTATTAAATTTGCCAGAAAATACGCCTAAACCACTTATACCATTTGTTCCAGGAACAGCAAATACTGAAACTGTTTCAAATTCTTTTTCTAAATCTATAGAAAAACGTTCTTTAAAACAAGCATAAATTTCTTTAAAAGCCTTAGCTACTTCATTATCTTTGTCAGTATACCCTAATATTTCACTTGCAAATTTAGCATCACAGCTCCAAAAAGCAAAAAAAGGCTGTGGAAAATTGTTAATTAAGGAATCAGCAAAAAGTGTAGAAATCTGTAATAAAAATATAGTCACAAATATTATTATTTTTTTCATTTTAAACTCCACTTACTTATAAATGTTATTTATGTTTCCATGTCTCTTGCAACAAATAACACCATCTTCTGTAAGGTCACCTTCAGAGTAATATTCGCAATCAGGCTCAGGAGATGTGGGAGCGCTCTTTAAATATCCACCTTTTACAAGAGCATCAATATCTAAAGTATGCATCATAGTATTATGATCCATATTATACATTTCCATA
>CAMJNS010000023.1 GCA_946407375.1 uncultured bacterium | reverse complement strand
ATGCTTTAAGTCGGGATGTTTCGAATGATGTTCATTTTCGAGATGAGCAAGAAGTTAAGGCTTTCAGAGTTGGTGGAACATATAAAAACCGTATTGATGACAAAACAAATGCAAAAGCATCTATTGATGTCAGAAAAGAAGATTTGAACTCTGATTACGGAAAAGATGTTGATTTTACCAAAACTGTTGCAGCAGCTGGAATTGAAAAGGAATTGTCAGCAAAAGCAGTTGGCGGTATTGGTTTGAAAGCCATGAAGCTTAAAGGCCAAGATAAGCTTTCCCCATATATAAATTATACTTATAAGCCTGATTCTATTTGGAAAATATCATTGGGTTATGAAGAAGATTTGGGCAATGATGATTTAGAACGAATTTTCCTGCCCAATAACAGGTATGTAGATTCTAAACAATTTGATTTTAAAGCATCTAAGAAAAAGACCTTAAAAAGTTCTATTGACTATAGAACCTATAATGGTGATTGTATCGGCGTAGATTTGTTTTCTCAGAAAGAAGACAATTCTATAGAATACTATGACATAGAAAATTTTGATGGTAGACGGGTTCTTAGTTCAAGAATTGGTTATGCTGATGCTGAAAGAAAGGGTATGACTTTTAGAGGAGATTTTAAATTTGAAGATGGTTTCGCATTAACTCTAAGAGCAACAGCCCAGAATCCAGAAGATGCTAATGGCAATAGATTATCTTATGAACCAAAAAGAATTCTAGATGTTGGTTTTAGCTATAATAGTAATAAGTTAATGCTAGACTTTACTAGAAGAGCAGAATCAGGCAGAAAAGCTTATGTGGGAATGAATGGCGGTCCAGTTGGATTAGTAGGAGTAAGTGATTATAGCCGTTCTGATTTGGCTGTAAAATATAAGCTTAATGACCGTTTCACAGGTTACGTTAAGATTAAAGACCTTTATGATGAAGGCAAAAAAATTAGAAATGATGTTTCTGAAGAAGGCAGAATTACCCTTGGCGGTATAGAAATGCACTTCTAAGATCTTTTTCAACTATTAAACTTTCATCTTTCAACTTTTAACGTATTTATCTAGCCTAAAACTTTCTCTTAGATAGTTTTGTGCCAATTTTACCGAAGGAATGTTGTCGCTTTCAACAACATAGCTCATTCTAAGACCTTTCGCGGCAAATTGCCGAGTCATTAATTCCATTAATGCTGTACCGAAACCTTGATTTCTAAACTCGGTATTTATCTCAATTGCAACTTCTGCGTAATGCCAGCTTGTCTTTATAATTTTGATATAACCGCAAACTATATTTCTCATAACAAGAAAAAGATCATCTATTCGACTGTTTAAGGAAGATGCTTTTGCTCTGATACAATCTTTGGGTATTCCTATTTCAGAAAAATCCAGATAACTTTTTGCTTCCATTTCATGGTATTCAGTCTGGGAAGCAACCCTATTTTCAAAATAAATCAGGTTTCCGTTTGGTTTTAAACTGGTATATTCAGATAAATCTGAATCTTTATCTACTAACAAAACATAATCGTTAAAGGGAATAATATTTATAATTTCTTTGGCTTCATCAAAACTTCCTACAAGTCTGACAATGTTCCAATCGAAACTGTTTTCTTGAGCTTTCAAACAAACCCAGCCAGAATTATTTTTGGCTTCTATGAAAATAACATCATCAGGGGATTTTTCTAGTCTGTCTATTTCGTCTATATATTTGTTTTCTTGGTTGTATAAAAGCTCAAGTAATTTCATTGTTGTTAGATTTAAGTAAAGATTAGAATAGATTAGGTATTTCTATAATCTTCAATAGATTTTTCGTTAGTATCAGCATTTGTTTGGTCTTCATAATCCTCTGGTTTTTTGAATCTAAAATAAACAATGGGGTATTGTCTTTGGGCCGCTGGTAAATTTACAGAAATACCATTATTGCTAAAGGGCTCCTGAAATGGAAGAGTAAATGCTTGATTGTTTAAAGGGAAACGAATAGGTTTTTTATTTGTTATAAGTTTATTCTTAGATATTAAATCTGCTTCGGCTTTTATCCAATTTCTTTTGCTTACCTTTTTATTTTTATCGTCTTTTTCCTCTTCGGAATCATCTATTGATGGTTCTGTATTTTTTGAAATAGATTTTTTTGTGAGTTTTTCTTTTATTAATTGTATTTTTTGATATATGAAATTTCCTTTAATTATTTGAATTACTTTACTTATGAGACCTTCTTTTTTTTCGTTAGTGCCTAATACTAAAGTAGTATATTGTTTTAGGTCAAGTGCAACTGCTCTCCCGTCAACGTAACGAATATTATATTGTTGAGTTTCTCCATTATTATTTAGAGTTACCCATTGACCAGCCTCATTACTTTCTAGACATTGAATTCGCCTTTGATATTCCATATCTTTTAAATCTCTGAAATCAGAATAGGATATATAGGTGGTGGGCACAAAGGAATTACGACAATGAATGGAGTAGGGATAAAGGAATATCATAATAAAGCTAAGTATAGACCAAAGTTTGTTATTACTATTTCTTAAAAGTATTTTTAAACAATGATTAATCATACTTTACTCTATAAAAAGATTCTACTTAATTATAAACTATTTTTTTCAAATTGTCTTCTATTGCATTTCTCTGATACAGGGCTAACGCAAACTTTTCTTTTATTGATGAAGCTTTCGTAATTAATAATAAATAATAATGACAGTAAGACGCGAGACTTTTTTCTCCGAATAAGACCGTTCCCTCCAAAACCATTTATCTCTATTATTTGCAGAGGTCGCAAGAGGAGAAACATGTCGAACAAGCGAAACTGTCATTATTGGTAATATTTTTTTTTCTGGATCGCCACGGTTCTTTCAGAACCTCGCGATGACGGTTTGCAAATACCGATTAGTAGCTAAAAAAGTTTGCGTTTCCCTTGTTTTGTCATTTACATAATTGAAAAAGAATTTAATAAATGCTATGATACTTACTCATTATATAAGGTATCTAATTTGGAGAAATGCTTGTGGATTCTAGCAAAATCAGACAAAAACTGCTAATTGCTGCTTTGTTCTGTTGTCTTTCAGCTAATCTTAGCTTCGCTGCTGATACCCCGGAACAGGTAGAACAATATAGATACGCAATGGGTTTAATCCAACGTCAACTTTATGAAGAAGCTGCGAAAGTTCTATCTAACATACTTTCAGAGCCTAGAGTGTTCTCTCAAAGTGATGGAGCATTATTTTGGCTAGGGCAATGTGAATATAGCCAGAAAAATTATGTCAAGGCTGCTGGCTATTATCAGAAAGTATTAAAAGATTATCCTAATTCTAATTTCAGAGATAGAGCTGCATATGGTCTAGGTTGGGCACACTCAAGCGATAATAATCCTAAATCTGCTGCCGAAGCTTTTGCAAAAGTTTCTAAGAAAGACATAGATCTTTGGAAAGATTCTCGTTTAAAACGTGGTTATATTATGGTCAAATACAAAATGGATACAGACCAGACGATAAGAAACTACGAAGAACTACTTGAAGAACCTTCTCTTACAGAACAGCAAAAATATGAATGTCACCTTCAAATTGGTATAGGAAAGTATGATCAAAGTATTTACCGTCAAGCTTTGGAACATTTTGAAGTTGCAATACTCTCTTGTCCAGAAGATAAAAAGCAGGCAATCAAGTTTTATATTTCTGAATCATATTTTAGAATAAAAGATTATGTTAGAGCCTCTTCTGAGTATTCTGAAACAATAGCTCTTGGTCCTGATACTTCTATAGCACAAAAATCTGCTTATTCTCTTGGCTGGTGCTATATTAATCTTGGACAAGCAGATAAAGCATTAACTTTATTTCTCAAGCAAGCAGACAACCCAAAATCTGTAGTTCAGAAAGAATGTGCACAAAACTCTATAGATCTTTTAATGAATTTGCACAAATATTCAGAAGCTATAGAACGTATTGATAAATACATTAATTCCTTCTCCGAAAAGGAACAGGAATCCTTACTTTATATAAAAGCTTTAGCTTTATCACGTCTTGGTGACAACGAAAAAAGTTTGAAAGCTTTTGCAGAATTTAAAAAGAAATTTCCAAATTCTACAAAAAGAGACGAAGCTACTTATCAAAGTGGTTTGGTTCAAATTTCAATGAGCCGTTTTAAAGACGCAATAAAAACTTTCGATACAATTTCTAGTGAAAAAACTAATCCTGACATAAGAGAAAAGGCAATTTACAGAATTGGTGAATGTTATTTCAATCTTGCTAATATTACTGAAGCAGGTAATGCTTTTAACAAAGTAATCAAACTTTTCCCTCAAGGTAAAACTAGAATTGATGCTCTTTATCAATTAGGGGAATTGGCCTATATGCAAAATAGCTATGCCGATGCTCTTACTGCTTTTGAAGCTATTGCTGCTGGTAATAATGAACTTTCTTCTCAAGCATTGTTTAGATGCGGAGAAGTTTTGATGAAATCAGGCGATTATCAGGGAGCAATAAAGAAGTTTAAAGAATATAGAGTTAAAGCACCAAAAGGGAAACTTGCTGAAGATGCACTTTTTAAGACAGGTTTATGCTGGCAGGAATTAAAAGATGATGCTCAAGCATTAGCTGCTTATTCCCAATTAATGAATGCACAAGGCTATTTTAGACAGGAAGCAAGATTTAATATTGCAGAAATAGCAAGAAGCGTTAACAATTACACTTTGGCAATACAGCATTATAAGGCAATTATCTCTGAAGACCCAAAACATCCTTTGGCTACTACTTCAAAAAAGGCTTCGGGAATTTGTCTATATGCTATGAAGGACTATGAAGGAGCAAAAGAAACTTTTACTAATATCTTAAAAGAATATCCATCTTCCGATTTAGTAATTCCGGAAACAAGACTTTGGCTAGGAAGAACGTTAATTGCTTCTAAAGATACTGAAAATGGTATTTTAGAGCTTTTAAAGGTTCCTGTGCTATACCCAAAATGTGAATACATTGCTACTGCTTATATTGAAGCTGCTAGAGCTTATAATGAGTTAAATAAAACTGATAAGGCAAAGAAAATGTATTCAGAAGTTCTAAAATCAAATCCCACTCCAGAGCAGAGAAAAGAAGCAGAAGAAGCCACAAAAAATAAATAGGCTTTAGATAAGTTTAAATGAGATATTTACGTTTATTAATAACACTGATCATTGTTCAAATTTTTACACAGAATGCTTTAATAGCAGACAATAGTTATTTAGACACGCCTCGAATCATTAGAATCGGGCTAGATTTGGCAGGTAAACCTGAAAAATCATATATAACGACCTCTAATGGAATAATTGTTATTGTTGATAATAATCTAAAGAAGACTCTATTTAAAGGAAAAGCTTCTAAACTTTCCATTACTGCAAAAAGTGGTGGAACTATGCTATTAGAAATAAATGATAATAAATTTACTGTAAGTGGTTCTGTTCGTATAAGTAATAATAGCTCTAGAAGTGAAACCATTACTTTAACACCGACACCTAAGAAAGCTAGAACTTATAGAGGTAGTCTTGAAGTAAGATGTTCAGCACAAAGTCTTCATTGGGTCAGTGTTGTAGATATGGAAGACTATTTAAAATCAGTTGTTCCATCAGAAATTTCAACAAGAGCACCAATGGCTGCTATTGAAGCTCAAGCAATAGCAGCAAGAACTTATGCTGTTAGAAATATTGATAGACATACAAAAAAAGAAAACTATAATTTGTGCGATACTGTGCATTGTCAGGCTTATTTAGGAATTTTAAAAGAAGACCAGAATCCTAATATTGCAATCAAAGCAACAGAAGGAAAAATACTTGTTTATGATTCTGTTCCTGCCAATACTGTTTATCACTCTAATTGTGGTGGATACATTATTAGTAGTCAAACAGCCTGGGGTGGTCAGAATGTTCCATATTTAATTGGTCATTATGACGGAATTAAAGGGAAGAAATCTTTTTGTGAATATGGAAAGTCTTACTTAGCAAGACAAAACAACCTTGTATTACCAGAAAAGACTAATAGGCTTGTAATTGGGGTTACAGCCACAAATTCAAAGAAGAAAACTCATAGTAATTATGGACATCGTGTTGGAATGTGTCAGGACGGTGCTATAGGAATGGCTCTGATAGGTTATTCATGCAGTAACATATTAGGTTTTTATTATCCAAGAACAAAAATCGAAACTCTAAAGTATGCTGCTAAGAATACAACCAATAAATTTGCTCCAACTCAGGTAACTTCTCTTGAAGAATTGAGAGCTAGATCTAATAAGAAGCTTAAACAACCTCCTGAACTTAAAGAATTGCCTAATCCAAAAGCTCAGCCAGCTACATCTACAGCAAATGTTGTTGTAGCTAAAGTTGAACCCCAAACTAAAACAGAAAATAAAGAGGTTGAAAAACCTTTAGTAATAGCAGATTCTAAGACAAATAAACAGGGAGAAGTTGAAGCAAAAACAGCCCCTGTTGCTGAGTCTATATCTAAAGAAGCTCCTGCTAGTAAAGAAAAAGTTTCAAATACAGAAAATATTGATAAGAGTAAAGAGAATAAAAACAAAGCTGATTCTGCTCTAAATGATAAGACAAAGACAAAAACAGAAGTAGCAATGGTTCCAAAGAGCGAAAAGAAAGTAGAAAACAGTAAAAAGACTAACAATACAAAAGAAGAGCAAGGAAGCACAAAGCTGAAAGGTGTTTTGAAGCAAATAAGTGAAACTAAACCGAACAGTACATTCACAGCCATTAGAAAAACATTTTGGCGTCCTGTTGCTCCGAGTATTTCTACATCAAGCAAATAGGCAGGAGTAAACAATGATTACCGATATTCAACTTGAAAATTTCCTTTTTATGCAAAAAGCTGATTTAAGCTTTTCAAAAGGGTTAAATGTTATTACAGGTGAAACTGGTGCTGGTAAAAGCGTTTTGTTAGAAGCTGTAAAACTATTGTTAGGAAAAAAATCCAGAGCTGGAATAGTTCTAAAAGGGAAAAATACTGCAAAGATTCAAGCTGAATTTGATATTAAAGGTCAGACAGAACTACAGAAATACTTAGAAGAAGCTGGTTTTAACAATGAAGAAGACCCGGATGTTCTTTCTATTACAAGAACTTTCAAAGAAGATAGCAATGGACGTATTTTTGTAAATGGGTTAATTACCACTGCTAGTTTATTAAAAGGTATAGGACCATATTTAATGGAAATTCATGGTCAGAATGAGCATCAGACTTTGTTAGACCCAAATACTCAAAGAGAACTCTTAGATAAAACAGGTGGTAGTCAGTTTTCTGCAAAGCTTGAAAGATTGAAAGAAGTATATAAAACAAGAAAAGATTTAAAAGAAAGATTAGAAGAATTAGAAAATAAGAGCCAACACGCTGCTGAACGAATAGAAGAATTAGAAGCTATAAAAAAAGATTTGGATGAATTAGCTCTTTCCAATGAAAATGAAGAAGAAGAGCTTAAAGAAGAATTAAAAAAGCTATCAAATTCTGAGCAGATAATTAATGCTCTTCAAACTAGCTTAGCCTGTCTTGCTGGTTCTGATGAAACTTCAGGAGCTACTATGCTTTCATATAAAGCTTCTGAACAACTTCGTAAAGTCGCTGATTATGATGGAGATATAGAAGATTATTATAAAAGAATAACCGATTTATACTATGAGTTAAAATCATTGGAATCAGATATTGAATCTAAAGCAGAAAGCTCTGATTTAGACCCAGAAAGACTTTATGAAGTTCAATCAAGATTATCCGAAATACAAAGAATATGCAGAAAATATTCAACTGATTTTGCTGGCTTATTTGAATTAAATGAAAATTGCGATAAAGAACTTGCTGAACTTACAGAACCTGATCAAAGCAGAAATAAGATTTTGAAAGAACTAGAACAGGTTAATAAAGAATTTGAGACCATTTCAAACGAAGTAAGCAAAGATAGAAAAAGCCTTGCCAAAAAGCTTAATGAAAGCGTTTCTCACGAAATGGAACATCTTGGTTTTAATTCAGCTATATTTGAAGCTAGGTTAATTCCAATAGAAGCCTGTTCTCATGGTGCGGAAGATATTGAATTTTATGTATCTTTAAATCCAGGTGCTCCCGGTGGTCCATTAAGAAAAATTGCCTCTGGTGGTGAATTATCTCGTGTGGCACTTGCCATAAAGAAAGTTCTTGCCAATAGTGATCACTTGCCAACTTTGGTTTTTGACGAAATAGACACAGGTATAGGTGGTAAAACTGCAGAAGCTGTAGCAGACAGTCTTAGAAGTCTTGGCAATCAAAAACAGGTTTTGCTAGTTACTCATTTACATCAGATTGCAAAAGAGGGTACACATCATTTTACCGTTTCTAAGTCAGTTGTAGATAACCAGACAGAAGTTCATATTAATAGAGTTGAAGGTGAAAGCAGAGTTGAAGAACTTGCTAGAATGCTTGGAAGAACAGACGAAGACGGTTTATCCTTTGCTCGTTCTTTGCTTTCTAATTCAGTTGCAAATTCTTAAGATTGATTTCTTTGAGAATTTTTGAATATGATAATATTATAAACATATAGTAATAAAGATTGATATTATGGAGTATTTAAAATGAATTCATTAGTTTGTAATTTTATAGAAGTAGCTAAAAGCTGTTTTTGTTTTAATGGCACTTTAAACAGAGAAAAATTCTGGACTTATATTTTAATACTTTTTATTCCATTCTATTTATTAGCTATGCCATTATTGGTTTCGGGAATTACGCTCTTGGTTCATTTCCCAACAACTAATATTTGGACAAGACTTACAACATATTTAACATTTATTGTAGGAGCAAGCTATTTGCTTGTTAGCTTAGTGTATTTAATTCTTTCTTTGGGACCTTCTGCAAGAAGATTAAGAGATGCCGGTCTTACTCCTTGGCTCCTTATTCTTCATTTAATTTTTAAACCTATTGGTCCATTGGCTCTAATCGTATTATTCTGTTTACCCACCAAAGTAGCTGCAGAAGTTAAGCAAGAAGAAAAGCAAGAAGTAAAACAAGAAGTTAATCAGGAAAACAAACAGGAAGATAAGCAGGAAGACAATACTGCAAAGACTGAAACAGATAATACTCCATCAGAAGAAACCAAGGCCTGATTCCATAGAAGTTACACTATAATAAGCTCATTATGAGTAGACTGAATTTTAGAATAGAAGCAACATGTAGTGGAACAAAGGCTAGGGCAGGGCGGTTTAAAACTCTTCATTCAGAAGTTTTAACTCCTGTTTTTATGCCTGTTGGAACAAGAGCTACCGTTAAAGGGCAGACCATCGAAAGTTTGAAAGAAAACGGTGCTCAGTGCTTGTTGGCAAATACTTATCACCTGTTTTTACGTCCAGGAGCTGAAGTTTTCAAAAAGTTCGGTGGAATTCATAACTTTATGAAATGGGATGGTTCTGTATTAACAGACTCTGGCGGTTTCCAGATTTTTTCACTTCATAAAGATAGAAAAATGAATGAAGAAGGAGCAGCTTTTAAGAGCTACCTTGATGGGCAGACTTTTTTATTAACCCCTGAACTTAGCATTGAAACTCAAAAAGCTATTGGTAGCGACATAATGATGGTATTAGACCAATGCATACCATCAACAGCCAGTTACGAAGAAGCAAAAGCCGCTATGGAACTTACTCATAGATGGGCTTTAAGAAGCCTTGCTGCAAGAGGTGATTCCAAACAGTCTATGTTTGGTATAGTTCAAGGTGCTTGCTATAAAGACCTTCGCAAGGAAAGTGCTGCCTTTTTAACTCAGCAGCCTTTTGATGGTTTTGCTATTGGTGGGCTTGCCGTTGGTGAAACTCCAGAAAAATGTTGGGAATTTGCAGGACTTACCGCCTCATTATTGCCTAAAGATTTGCCAAGATACCTCATGGGAGTTGGTACCCCAATAGATATATTGGAAGCAGTGAATTGTGGTGTTGATATGTTCGACTGCATTATGCCTTCTCAACTTGGGCATAGAGGCACAGTGTATACATCTCAAGGCAAAATGCAGCTAAGAAGAACTGTGTACAAGTTTGCAGAAGAAGTGTTAGACACAAACTGCAATTGTTACACCTGTAGAAGTTATTCTAGAGCCTATTTACATCATTTGATAAAGTCAGGGGAACCTTTAGGCTGGTTTTTGCTTACTACACATAATCTTGCTTTTTATCATCGTTTGATGAGAGAAATGCGGCAAGCAATCTTTGATGGAAAATTTGTAGAATACTATAATGCTAAACGTCCAATTCTATTGATGTCTGATGAAGATAATCCACCTATTCCGCCAAAAAGAAATGCTGTTAAAATTCATCGACTTGGCGATTACGAAATTCATCATAGCAAAGAAGGTTTTGCAAGCATAAAACAGACTAGTTCTGGGGAAATAATGCACTCTGTCAATAAGCCCGAGGAAGAGGCAAACCGTCTTTATATAGAACAGTCGGAGTTAGAAAGGAAATTATTAAAAAGAAGCCTTGACAGCTCCCCCGCAAGCAGGGGAGCATTTGAGCCTTGCAATGACTGGAAGATTGTGGTTTGGGATGTTGGACTTGGTGCCGCTCATAACGCAATGGCAGCTATCAGGTGTTTTGAAAAAGCATTAAAAGAAAATGGTTATGAAAATTTAAATAAGCTTAAAATAATTAGCTTTGAACGTGATTTAGACCCATTAAAACTTGCTTGTAAGCATAATAAGGAATTTCCGCACCTTCATCATTCCGCACCTTTTAAGCTTTTAAAAGAAGGCAAGTGGGTTGATTCAACTGGTCTCTTAGAATGGGAACTTGTTGAAGGCGACTTTTTAAAGCTTTTTGAAAATCAAGAAAAACCAGATATTATTTTCTATGACCCATTTTCGCCAAAAACTGATTGTGACTGTTGGAGCTTAGAGGCTTTTAAGCATTTGTATAATTATTGCTCTGAAAAGAGTTTTGAACTTTACACATATTCGACTTCTACAATGATTAGAGCTACTATGCTTGTCGCTGGAATGTGGGTTGCAAAAGGTGTTGCTACTGGGCCAAAGGAATCTACTACTATAGCTTTCTCTGATAAAGAGACAGCATTAAAGCATAAGTCTGCTCAATCTTTGCTGAACAAAGAATGGCTAGAACGCTGGCATCGCTCACAGGCACAATTCCCACTTAACCTATCAGAAGAAGGTAAGTTTATTTTTACAAAAGCCATAGAATCACATCCTCAGTTTGAAGATTAAGTTTATTGCTTTTTGAGTAATAATTGTTATAATACATAGAAAATAACTGTGTTGGTTACGGGAAATAATATGGAAAATAATGAAACTAATGAAAATAATAAAAATAGCAAAAAAAGAAAAATCACAATTGTATCTATAATTCTTCTTATTGTTTTAGGAATTGCTGGAGCTGTAGGCTATTATTATAGCACGAGGTTAAAAATTGAAGATTTTACAAAACTTCCAGAAGCAAAATATCCTAAAACTAATAAAAATATGAAAATGGTAAACTATGCTACTTACAGGCTATCAAATGATAATCCATTTTATTTTTCTGAAACTAAGGTCTGTGAATTAGAAAAAGACTTGAGAGGCTATTTTGTTGATAATGCTATAGATATAGGAAATGGCTGTGTAAGACTTTTTACTTATTGTAAAATGTTAGATGCTATTGCTAAGGATTTCCCAGAATTATCTGCCAAAGCTAAGGAATATAAAAATAAGTTGGACTCTATTTATGGGCCGGCTTATTTACAGCTTTTATATTGTATGGACGAGTTTGGAAAAGCTAATATTTTTTTCTCAGAAGAAAAATTTAAAGGTATAGAAGAAAAAATAATAAAAAGCGCAGAAAAGAATCCTTTATCAAAAGAACGTATGCCTTATCTTTTCGGACAGCATTATACTAAAGAAATGGCTTTGCAGATTTTTAACGAAATCGAAGTCATGATTGGAAATAAAGGTAATTACAAGGAATTGATTCATTTCCTTCAATATCACCCAAAAACGTTAACCTGTTATGTTCAGTATATTCTTTCAAATCTTTGTTGTGGAAAAACATTAGAAATGGAAGCAAGTCCTAATAAATTGAATTGGACTTTTTTGATTCCAAAATTTTGGGATGTGTCATTACCTGAATCCGATGATCCTTATACTCAATTATTATTCTATTCAAAAATAGATAATATTTCTGGAGGAGTTGGTTATTACAATAATATTAACAGGCAAAATGCTGAGTCAGATGAAGCTTTTCTTAAAGAAATCAGCGGAAAAGTAGATTTTATTAAAGGTATGGTTAACATAAGTAATTTAA
Organism: uncultured bacterium; assembly: GCA_946407375.1. Classification (GTDB taxonomy): domain Bacteria; phylum Muiribacteriota; class Ozemobacteria; order Ozemobacterales; family Ozemobacteraceae; genus RUG334. The sequence continues at coordinate 19,700 of CAMJNS010000023.1, read as the reverse complement.
ATATTACTAGAAATTCAGTAATAACATTAGGTGATAAAAAGGTTTTGCTTGTTGAATATAGTGGAAATAAGAAAGCTAATATGTTTTTAGACGGAAGAATTTATATTTTCCTATCCAAATATAGCATATTTGCTTATATGTTTAATGTTGAAGGTCTTTCAAAGGAATATTGTTTTAATAGTATTGAAAGAAATATCCCATTATTCGATGAGCTTGTTAAAGCTTGTAAGATAACTTATTAACTTAACTTATAGAAGAACAAAAAATAACCCTCTTTTTTAAAGAGGGTTATTTTAGTTTCAAACAGTTGCTAATGACAATAAAAACTATAAAAACCAACTACAATAAAAACTAAATTAATTCAACTCATACTGCACAGAAATCTTTACCCAGGTTTCTTGAGGAACACCGTTGCTTAATACTGGCGTAAATACCCATCTTCTTAAAGCTTGAGCACCAGTTATAGCAAGTTTAGGATCTATTGTGGAACTCATTGTAACAACATCGCCTACTGTTCCACTTGGCTGAATAAGAACACGATAAACAGCAGTTCCATGAACCCCTTGTTTGCGTGCCCAATCAGGATATTCGGGTTGGACTCTAGATATTATTTTAGGAGCAATAAAGCTTTCACTGTTTCCACCAAATGCTTCTATTGATCCTACTTCAAATAATCCATTTCCTTTATTGCCATTTGCTTTACCAGTTACTGGAGTAGTAATTTCTTCTGGTGATGCAAACATCATACTATCATCTAACATAGAATCCGGCATTAACATAGAATTATCTGCAACATTGCTAGGATTTCCCATATTTTCAAAAGTAGGATTTGATTTACTTAACCCTGTGCTTAAATCGCTAACTTCTTCAAATAGAGGAACATTATGACTTGGTTTTACAGGAGCATCTGAAGTTGTTGGAATGCTGATAACTGAAGGAAGATTAGTTTGAGCAGGTTTAACTGCAACAATTGGTGTTGTAGGCGTAGTTGCTTTTGCTACAGAAGTTTTTGTAGTTGGTTTTGGTTCTGTTTTTGCTGAAGTTACAGGGGCTTTCTTGGTGTTTGGCTTAGTAGTCGGCTTTGCAGAAGCTTTTTGAACAGGTTTAGCATTAGACTTGTTCTTAGAGGCTTTTACTGGTGTAGCTGTTTTTGCTTTAACCACTTTTTTGCTGTTTCCTTCAGCTTTTTTACTGCCTGTTTCCTTTTTTACATCAGCTATAGCACCCACTTTGGGTTTGTCTATTTGTGCAACTAAAGTAACTGGTAGTATTTTAGGCTTATTCTGTGGAATTGCCTTTAATCCCATTATTACTGATAAAGCAAGCAACAAGAAAAAATGAATAATTAAAGAAAGCTGATATTCATTGATTTCCTTTGCTTTTACTTTTTCATTCGTTCTAAATAAAGATAATTTTTTCATTGTTTTTCTGGTTTTGTGGCAAGTCCTACGTTTATTGCTCCTGCTGATCTAATCTGGTCAAGAACATTTATAACTTTGCCATAATTAGTGCCTTCGTCAGCTTCAACCATTATTGGTCTATCTGGGGAAGAGGCTACCCATTTCTTTATCTGTTCATTTAAGGCTTTAGAGTCAACTGATTTACCAGCTATAAAGATGTTTCCTGTTTTTGTAACTTGAACTGTTAAATTATCTTTTTCCATAGAAACAGAAGCAGAAGCTTTTGGAACATTGACAGGAAGCTTCTTTTCATTAGCAGCAAATGAACTAGTTATCATGAAGAAGAAAACAAGTAGCAAGACTACATCTATTAAATTTGTTACTACAATTTGTGGTTGAGATTTGGCTCTCTTAGGCAGCAGCTTCTTCAAGGTTCCCCTCCAAAGCATTTACTTGATTTGCAAGGTCGAGAGAATGAATTTCAACCTGTTCTATGAAATCGTTACTCTTGGCTTCACACCAGTTATGAGCAACTAATGCTGGAATACCAACTAATAGACCTGCTGCTGTAGTATATAAAGCTTCAGAAATTCCACCGGCTAAAGAGGTTGGGTCTCCTATTCCAACTGAAGAAATAACGCTGAAAGCTGAAATCATACCGGTTACTGTGCCTGTGAGACCAAGCAATGGGGTGATTGATGCGATAGTAGAAAGTTTTCCTACGTTTCTGTCAAATTTTTTGACCTGAATCATTGCTTCGTGACGCATAACATCAAGCAAATCGTCTTTTTTGTAATCAAGATGGTCGATGCCGGCAGCTATAACATTAGCGAGTGGAGAAGCGTCATCTCTACAAATTCTCATTGCATCTGTGAAATGATGTGTATTAATAGCAGCTTTTACTTTTCTCATCAAATTAGAGCCGTTAACATGGTTGCGGGAGTAAAATCTGATTCGTTCGATTAAAATGGCTAATGCAATTACGGAACAGAGCATGATTAAATACATGACTGGACCGCCATTTACAAAAATATCAACTAAAAACAGGTTTTTCATAATGCCTCCTAGACCTATTTATTCTAATCTTATCTTAGCTATCGGCAAAAATGATATAAGGGATTAATGTAAGGTGAAAGGTGAAAACTGAAAGTTGAGAAATATATAATCTTGGTATAAGATTTAATATATGGAACTAGAACAAATACTAATAACTCCAAATACTACCGTTCTTGAAACGCTTAAGACGATTGACGACGCTGCTGTAGAAATAGCTTTGGTTGTCGATAATGAAAAACGTTTGATAGGTAGTGTTACTGATGGTGATATTCGTAGAGGGTTGATTAAAGGGGCAAAGTTAAGCGAACCAATTAGTGAGCTTATGAATCCAAATCCTATAACTGCTGAGCTAAATGCTACTGATGATGAACTGCTTTTCTTGATGATAAATCGTTCAATCAAGCATTTACCTGTGTTAGACCAAAAAAGACATATATTAAGACTGGTTCTTTTAAAAGATTTGGTTTCTGGGAAGAAGCGACCTAATTTTGCAATTATAATGGCTGGCGGATTGGGTTCTAGATTAGGTGAATTGACAAAAGATACTCCTAAGCCTTTATTACCTGTAGGTGGAAAACCAGTAATATCTATTATAGTTGAACAATTAAGTAAACATGGAATTAAAGATATTTATGTTTCTGTAAATTATAAAGCATCAAAAATAAAAGACTGGTTTGAAAAAAATACTTTTCCAGATGTTCGAATTTCTTATTTGGAAGAAAAAGAATTCTTAGGTACTGCTGGTGCATTATCTTTATTACCAGAAACACCATCTGTTCCTTTTATCGTAGTAAATGGAGATATTATTTCTCCTATTAATTTTGGAAGTTTGCTTGAATTTCATTTGCATAATCACAATTCTATTACTTTATGTGCTAGGGAATTCAGTTTTCAGGTTCCATATGGTGTACTCCAACTCAAAGGTAGCCAGTTAATCGGTATTGAAGAAAAGCCTTCTCAAAATATTTTTATTAATGCTGGGGTCTATGTTATCTCGCCTGAAATGCTAAAATATGTTCCCAAACAGACTCGTTTTGATATGCCTGAATTAATTAATATTGCGCTTAAAGAACATAACGAAATTGGTTGTTATCCTGTTTCGGATTTTTGGTTAGACATAGGAAGCCCCCAAGACTACTTAAAGGCAGTCCAAGGAGGCAGTCCAAAAACTTAGTTTTTAGACAAGCTCTTAAGAGAGGCTGTCTAAATACTAGAAGTTTGCATTTTTTTACTGGATCGCCACGCATACTTCGTATGCTCGCGATGACGGTATGGCACATAACATAATTTATCACTGGTTAAGCCTAAAACAAAAATCCCTCGGGGATTACCCAAGGGATTAAAGAAAAATTATTGACTACCAAAAGGTTAAACGAAATTAAATACAATAAGCATTTAACAGTTTTACAAGTTGTTAAACCTTTATGTAATTAATATACAGCTATTCTTTTTAATAATCAAGAAAAAAATTAGATAAAACTAACTTTTTTATAAAAGTCTAACTTATTTCGTCGGTAGTTTTTGTTCTTTTCAATTGTTGATAAATAAATGAAATTGCTAGCATTATAATAGCTACAGCTATAAGAACAACAATTCGTAATCCTGAAGACAACGACCATATATCGGAAACGAACAATTTAAAAACAGATAATCCAATTAATGCTATTCCGCTATATAAAAGACCTTTATTATTTTTTCTAGCTAAAATCATACATAGAGCACCGAAAATAGTCCAGGCAATAGTGTATGTTGCTGCTTCAGCTAATTCTCCAGTGAATCTAAAATAAAGTTCTTTCCCTTCGCCAAAATAATTAGCTATTTCAATGTTAACAAGAGCAAAAAGCACTATTCCACCAATAACATTTAATGATGTTTTACAAGCCTTAGATAATTCTTTACTCCAACAATAAGCACTTCCTAACATTGCTGAAGCACATATTAAATAGGTGTACAAATACCAGTTTAGTATTAATGCTGTTTGTTTATAATAATCTTCTATAAAAGGATTAAACAACAATCTTGGTGTTGTTAGAACTAGCAAAACTGTATAGCCTGAGTATTGAAGCAGGTTAATTGGCAAGAAATGCCAAAGAACAATAAGGGCTAGGCCTTCTAAAGCTAAGCATATAGTCATTACTTCTTTGTGGAACTGAAACATTATGGCTAATGTTAAGAGAATAATAGGGGCACAGACAAGAGATGTTATTCTAGTTTTCTGAATGCCTTCTTCCAAAGGAGACCAACGAATAATCCTTTCTGTAAAAAATGTGTATAGTAGAACCAAGCCAAAAGCAGCTCTACCTGTATAATCATAAAGTTCGCTTGTCAATCTAAAAATAATAATAAACAATAATCCTGTGACAATATTGCAAAGAGAAATTGTTTTCCAAGCTTCTTGGCTGTCGTTAAATTCTTTTTTGCATAAGAATATACTGAGCATTAATAAAAGGTTCCAGCCCCCAATCCACCACAATAAATTTGTTGCATTCTTATTAAACAACGAAATAGATGTTAATACTATTAAAGGTATAAACAAAGAAAATGCATTAACTGAAAAAACAACTCCATTTTTTTGTTTGATTGCAAAAAATAGATAGAAAATAACATAAGCAATAGCAAATGATAAGATAAAATTGTATTCTTTTGCCCCTATAAATGATGTCATAGTCAGACAGAAAGAGGTGAAAACAATTGAAGTTATCATTAAATTTTGTTTATCAAATATGTAACTGAAAATGCCAAATAATAGAGTATAAATAGTAGAAAGTGATATTAAATATGTTTTGTTTTCGTATGGAACTAATAATGCGAAACAAACTGATGCAAGCAACATACTATTTAAGAATAAAACAGGGTTCTTTTGGAGATAGGCTATTATACAGAAAAATATTACAAAGAATACTGAAAAACCAGCTAAATATGGCAAATGAGCAACATCTAGTAATGATCCGCTTTGGCAGGAATACAAAGCTATAAAACCTAAGCCTGACAGAAACATAGAGGCAATTTGTAAATATTGTTTCTGTAATATAGAACATAACAAGCCAAAGAATATAGAGAGCACAATTACAAAAATGAAAAGTGTTGTAAAAGACTTTGCTAAAGCTATCAAAATAAATGAAAGAAAAGTAAAAAAGAGTGAACAAATTATTAATTCGTTGTCCTTCTTTTTGGCTGCTAATAATCCATAACCTATGGCGAAGAAAGCTGAATAGAAAGCTAAATATGGTAATGCGCTTAGCTTAAAATCAAATTGTCTGACACCTAATATTATTAGGGTTATCATAGAAAAAGCAAAAGCCATTCTAAGCAACCATTTTTGATCTTTATGCGATGCTATAAATGTGTAGAATATTACAAAAACGCTTGGGAAAATCGTTAGTTCAAGCATACTTTTTGTATTAACTATAGATAAGAAGCTTAGGAAAGTAAAAGCTAATCCTGAATAGAGTTGGTTTGTCCAATTTCGTTTAAAAGCTGCTGCAACGGCTGCAATGTTAATAATACTTATATAACTTAAAAGGAACCAGACCTGTGGTTCTTCAGAATGGAAAAGGGCAGGGGTTAAAAAGCCTATAATCTGTGCTAAAACTCCTATATATTGAGCATTTTTCCAAACCGCGGTTCCAAATGAAGCTAATGCAATCATACTGAGTATCGCAAAGGTTTGTGTTGTAGTCGTCATCTGATAAAAATAATAAGCACTAAACCAGACTGAATATAGTATACATAAACCACAAGCGCATAAGGTATCAGAGGTGGTTTTAACATTAGGTTTGCGCATTAAAGCTCCGGTAAACCACAGAGCTATGCCTGTCAATGTTCCCATTGCGATACGCATTGTTGCAGATATTAAATCGTTTTCTAATGCATATTTTATCCAGAAAATTACACCTAATAATAAGATGAAACCACCTATCCAAGAGAATAATTGAACAAATGAAATAGGTTCTTTTGTAGGTTCATCTTTTTGACTAAATACTTCTTCGTTATTAGAAATATTTTCATGTAATTTTTTAGCTTTAGTAGTTTCAACGGATTCTTTCGAATAAGTAGATTCAAATGTAGATTTTGAAATTGTTTCTTCTGCTTTTGAATAACTTTCTTCTGTATTTGAAAGATTTTCTTTTGCTTTTGAAGGTTCTTCAATATTTTCTTTTACTTTATTTGCTGATTCATCTTTATTCTTTTCAAATAGATTTTCATTATGTACATTGGTTTGAGTTTTGCTTTCTGCTTCTTTTTCATTTTTAACAACATTTTCTTTAAATTCAGTTCTAGCAGTTTGTTCAGGTTGAGCAGATTGGGGCTGAACTTGTTCAGATTTAATTGGTTCGGATTCTTTTGATTTAGTATATTGAGCTTGAGTCTGTTCAAATCGTGCAGATTGAGACTGAACTTTTTCACTTTTAGCAGATTGGGCTTTATTTGGTTCTGCTTTTTGCTGATTAGCAGTTGAAGCCACATTTTGTTGCTGACTGATTGCAGAACATCTTCTTTCGATTTCTGCTTCTAAAGAATCGAATAAGGTATCGTATGAAGATAACTCGTTTTTTATATACCTTTCTAATCTTTCATTATTTTGGGATAATTCATTATATTTTATTTGCAAAATAATGAGCCATATAAACAGCCCTAAAAATACAAGCGTTAATAAAAAAAAGAAAGGAATAAATTCTAATAGATTTAACATAATTGTCATCCAAACTTATTTGTTTAAGAAAAATTTAAACATTATATAGTTATTTGTCAATTTTAAAAAGAATCTAAAGAGAAACAAAAAAACTTGAAATTTTAGTTTTTTTGTATATAATTCATTCACAAAATCCTATATTAAACTAAAAAGGTATTTTATAATGTGGCAGCCTAAACAAACAGAGGGCTTTGTAGAATTAGAATCAGACTATGCTAGACTTTTAAAATGCGAAGATGGCAAAAAATGGTCTAGTATTATAGTAACTCCAGAGAGCGATATTTGGACGGCATTAAAAAAGGCAATTCCTAGCTTTTTCGCTCCCAAAGTAACTTTGAACTTTGTCTGTTCTTATGATGGTGGAACCTCAGTATTTGGTTTCCCTGGTAATTTAACAGATAAAGAAATCGAAGGAAATTTACAAGTTAATCGTAAAAATCTTTTTAATGAACCTGAAGAACTTTTCTTCAAATTAAAAAAAGGTTCAGTTAATCAGGTTACTCAACAAAGAGATATTACGGTTTCTTATGTAAAGAAATCAATTATTGAAAATATTAAGAATCTTTGTGAGATCGTTGGTGTGAAACTCGGTAAGATTACAACACTACCAGATTCATTGCTAGGCGCTCTTTCTAGACAATATTATAAGAGTATTGGCAAAGAAGTTAATATTTGTATTCAAATTGGTTTTTCTAAGGTTTTCATTATCATTTTCAGAGGTAATGAAATTTTATCTGTAAGATCATTGCTTACAGGAAGTTTGCGTGAAATGGAAAGTGTGTTATTTGCTGGATATTCTCTAGTTAGAGAAGAAGCTAGACTTATGATTAGTGGTAAACATCCAGAACCAGTTCCTGCAATTCTAAATACAATTAAAGAAAACCGTTTGGATTTGATTACTCACTTAGGTGGTATATTTGCTGAACTCAGGTCTAAAAAATTATTAGACCAAAATTCAAAAGTCTATCTATCTTTTGATGTCATAGATGAACCACAACTGACAAATATGATTAGTGATAGATTTGATGTGGCAGTAAATATAATTACAGGCTTGGAAGATGATGAAACCTGTGCTAAATACGAAGATTATCCAGCAGCTTGGTTGTGTGGTGCTCTTAATCCTAATGTTCCAAATCTAATTCCACCTGTTAAAGTAACTGTAGGCAATATTTTCTATAATCCTGTTATGGCTATACTTATTGCTGTATTAGTTACTGCTGTTCCTTATCCGTTATTGAAAAAACAAGAAGCAAACATTTCTAATGAACTTAATCAGTTAAAAGAAAAACATCAACCTGTTGAACAATTACTTAATAGTTTTAAAGAAATGTCCGATTATCAAGCTAAATTGGTTAATTTAGCAAGAGAAATAAATACGGATATTGAAAAAAGAGGTATTTCTTCTAGGATTGCAAGAAGTTTAACTGAAGATTTGCCAATATCTACCAGATTAGAAAATCTTCAAGTAGATTACAAATCAGGAAAATTTACAGTTGTTGGTTATACTGTTGATGCAGAAAGTGCAATTCGTTACCTGGATACCGTAAAATCTTGCGACGAACTTACTAAGGCTGAAATAGTAATTTCAGATCTTGAAAGTCGTCGAATTAAATTTACCATTACAGCCTTAATTGGTGACGGTAAGGGTAGAAAGTGAGGCTATAATTATGAAAAATTTCTTAGTTGCAATTATTGTTTTGGCTATAATAGTTATGCCTTACACCTATTTTTATATTCCACAACTTCAAAAGACCAATGCTATGAGACAGGAAATAGCAAATTATAAAGGCTCTTTAGCTAGGTTTGATAATGGTAGATTAAATATCTATCAAGAACTATTAAATTCTCAAAAAGAAAATCTTGAAAAAGAAAATAAAAGATTAAACTTCTTACTTCCAGCTTTTGATACTACAAAAGCTAACTTAATGGCTCCTTTCGATACTTTAAGAGATAGTATTGAAGGGGATTGGAATGTTGTTCCTGAAGGAAAATTTACTAGTTCAAATTCATTAGTTTTTTGGCCTTTTAAATTTAAATATACTGGAACCTGTGCCAATGCCGTTAAAGTTCTAGCTTATATGGAAGTTAACGATCAATTTATGAGATTAGAAAATTATAGAATGGAAACTAAAGAAAATTTAGTTACCTTATCAGGAAAAGTCGATTTAGTATTTCAAGAAAAATTAATGAATGAAGGAGGCAAAAAATGAAGCTTTGGATGAAAGCAGCGATTTTTGGCTCTATTTTCATGGTATTATTTTTCTTATACAGAATGAATAAAGAAAACTCTGTGGTATACATTGCAAAGCCTCAATATACTGAAGCAATTGTTTTGCCACAGCCTCTTATAAGAAAAGAAATTAAAAGAGAAGACTTGCTTATCGGTTTACCTAAAGAAGAAGAACCTTTTAGACCATTATTCTTTGAATCAATGATTTTAAAAGGTATTATGAAAGATAACTTTGGTAGATGGCTTGCTATTTTTACCGATGGTAAACTAGAAAATAACTCTCGTTTCTTGAAATTCGCAGCAGGTGATACTCATGATGGTATTACCCTATTAAAAGTTGATAATAGAGGCTGTGTAATCAGATACGGTAATATTGAACGAAGATTTGAAGTTAAGGAATAAAAGGAGTAAAAAATGCTTAATAAGATTAATAGAGGATTAGTGATTGCTATGCTCGCAGTTGGTTTTGGCAGCCCAGCTTTTTCACAATCAATTAACAATAGTTCTCTTCTTGGAGTGCCACAGAGTAGTGGTATTACTCTTTCAATTAATGAAATTACTACTGAAGCAGCAGTTAATTTGGTATGTGAACATTTTGGTTATACTCCAATATTTCATATGCCTTTAAATGAAGTTATTAATGTTGAATTGATTAATGCAAGCTTTGATGAAGCTATGGAAAAGATTCTAGGTAATACTTCTACTGATTACATGCTTGATAAGAGTCAATTGCATATATTTAAACCTAGAGAATCCTGGGCACGTTTTTCTGATGGTGCTGCTGATGGAAGAAATGCTAATACTGTAGGTAATGTTGCTGCTCCTCAGCCAAAAGTTGAACCAATTATTACAAAGATTGTTCCATTAGGTAAAAGATCTGCAGCAGATCTTCAAAAATTATTAAAAGAACTTAATCCAGCTATTAATGTCGTTTATGATGCTCCTACCAATTCAATAGTTATTATGGGGCCAGAAAATCAGGTTGCTGCAGCAGATTTGCTCTGTAGAAATATTGACGGTATGGATGTTAAACAAACAGCTACTGATACAACAAAAATAGTTAAGGGTTTAAGATATATAACCCAGACATTTGAATTGGAACATGCTGATTTTGACGAAATAGAAGAAGAACTTTCTACTATTATTGAACGTGATAATAATTCAAGTTCTGGTTCAAGTTCTTCTGCTGCTAATTTAAGAGATAAAGACGGTAATCCTATAGAAACAGAATATTTCTTGTTAGATAAGGCAAGAAGAATATGTGTTGTTCATACAACTGTAGAAAAATTTGCTGTTATTGAAGCTTATTTTAAAGCTATTGATAAACCCTTACCACAGGTTCTTATTGAAGCTAGTATTGTTGCTGTTGATGATGGTTTAGAAAAACAATTAGGCATCAAGTGGAATGGATTTGAAGGTACTACTGGTTATATTGCTCCACAAGGAACCAATCCTACTAGTAAAAGTTTAAAAGATTTTATTAAATATGGTGGAACTTGGGATGTATCTTCTGTTCAGGCTTTATTAAAAGCTGTTGAAACAGACAATAAGAGCCAGATTCTTTCAAGACCTAGAGTTATTACTGTTACTGGTAAGACCTCTAGCATACACGTTGGCGATGAAATACCTTATAGCTCTGGAACTTCTGTAACAGACGGTGGTACTACTACCTCCAGTGTTTCTTTTAAAGAAGTTGGTATTAAATTAGATGTTACTCCTGTAGTAAATTTGAATGACAATACTATACAATTGAATGTTATTCCTGAAGTATCTCAGTGGGTTAGAGACGTTGTTATGGGCAACAATATAGTTCCTCAGGTTTCTACAAGAAGAGCTGAATCAACCATTAAAATTAAAAATGGTGATACAATGGTTATTGGCGGTCTTATTGAAGCTAAATCAGTTAATGATGTTTATGAAGTACCGCTTTTGAGCAAAATCCCATTCTTAGGTAGAGCTTTTAGAAGTAAAACCACAAATAATACAAAAACCAACTTAATTATTCTTCTTACTGCTCATATAGTAGATGAAGGTCATAAAAATACTGTTACATCAAAAGCTGTAAAAGAATTAAATGAAGTTAAACCTTTAAGGTATTCTGAAACTATTGAAGAAATTTCTAAACCAACAGTTGATGGACCAAATGTATATGGTAAAGATATTGTATGGCCAAAACCAGTTGAAGAAAAAGATTCTACAGTTGTTAATAATGCTAATAACAAAAAAATAATTAGATCTTCAAATATGGTAGTTGGTCAGGTTGAAGAAAAACAAGATAAGACTGTTAAAGAAAATAAAAAAGTGGTTGATAATAATCAGGAAAAATCTGATAAAGATACTGAAGGAAATACAGATACAGAAAAATATCTGATAAAGAAATTAAAAGAAATTCGTGAATATCGTAAAAATAATTAACGAATGAATTAAAATGCCCTTCAAAAATAATTGGAGGGCATTTTTAGTAATTTTATATAAGTTGTCGGTAAATAATAATTCAAGAAAGAATACGAGAAAGAACTTAAAATGAAACAAATTGGCGATATTTTGATAGAGCTCGGTCTCATTACTCAAAATCAACTTGATAAGGGACTGAAAATAAGCAAAGATCAAAATGTCAGACTAGGTAAGGCTTTAGTAGACTTAGGCTATATAACTGAATCAGAATTACTGCAGACCCTTTCAAAGCAATTCGGTATTCCATTAATGGATGCAGGTGAATTAGTTGTAGACCCTACATTATTACATTTTATTACGCCACAGCTAGCAAAAGAATATAATATTATTCCTATAAGTCATAAAGGGGATGCTATTTTATTAGCCACCTCCGACCCAATGAATACTGCAATAGTCGGAAGACTTGAGACTCAGCTTGGCAAAAGAATAATTTTCAATCTGGCTACCAATGACCAGGTAATGGGAGCTATAAAGAGAAATTATCTTGGCAATGAAGATATGCTTAGCAGTATGCGCTACATTGAAGACTATAAAGTTGATTCAATGCTTGATACTGTTGATCCTGAAGATGCTCTATTAGAAAGCGGACCAATTGTTAAATTTGTTAACCAGGTCTTAATTGGGGCAATAAAGGAAAGAGCTTCAGATATTCATATAGAACGTGATGGTAATGATTTTCATATAAGATACCGTATTGACGGTATTTTGAAAACAATGTTCCGCCCCAAGCTCAGTCTTCATCCTATGATTACATCAAGAATCAAGGTTATGGCCAAGCTTGATGTCAGCGAACATAGAATACCTCAAGATGGTAGAATTATGTTTGATGCAGAAGGTCGTAAAGTCGATTTACGTATAGCTGTCTGTCCTTGTATAGATGGCGAAAACATAGTTCTAAGAATATTGAATAGTCAAAGCAAAGCCCCTGAATTAGAACAGTTGGGTTTTGCTCCAAAAAGTCTTGATAAAGTAAGTGAATTGATTTCTCATAACTTTGGTTTAATACTAGTAGCAGGTCAAACAGGTTCAGGGAAAACAACCACATTATATTCTATTCTTCAAAAACTTAATAAAGAAAGTGTTAAAATAATCACTCTTGAAGATCCTGTTGAAATTAGACTTCCTACTTTAAATCAAATTCAAGTAAATAATAAAGTTGATTTAACTTTTGCTTCAGGTCTACGTTCTATTCTTCGTATGGACCCTGATGTTATTCTCGTTGGTGAAATTCGTGACAATGAAACAGCTATGCTTGCTACAAACGCAGCTATGACTGGTCACCTTGTTTTTTCTACTGTCCACTGTGGTAATACATCGGAAGTTCCTGTTAGACTTGAAGAAATGGGTGTTGAACCATATTTAACTGCTAACGTTCTTTTGGGAATGATTTCTCAGCGATTAGTTAGAGTAAATTGTACCCATTGCCTAGTTGAAGAAGAAGTCCCTGATGATTTAAAAGAAAAATTAGGCATAGATTTTCAAACATTTATTGGAAAAGGTTGTGCCGCTTGTGCAGGGATAGGTTACAGAGGTAGAAGTTGTATTGAGGAAATTACAATAGTTAATTCTGCAATACGCAAAAAGATTATAGAAAAAGCTACTAGCCAAGAGCTAGAAAAGATTGCTATAGAACAGGGAACGATTGTTCTAAAAGAAGCAGGTTTGAATAAAGTTCGCAGCCATATAACAAGTGCAACTGAATTGGCAAGAGTTCTTTAAAGGAGTATAAAATGGCATTTTTTGAATATCAAGCCAAAGATTCTGAAGGAAAAATAATAACTGATCAAATAGAAGCTAATGATCAATCATCTGCGTTAGCTTTATTAAGTAATAAAGGGTATTTAATTACTTCTATAAATGAGAAAAAAGAAGAAGCTCAGGTTTTGGAAGCAGATTTAAATTTATTCAACAGAAGAGTATCTGCTGAAAGTATATCTACTTTCTTGATTCAACTTTCTATAATGATAAAATGTGGTGTTAGTCTTGCTGAAGCTCTTCAATCATTAGAACATGGTGAAACAAATCCTTTATTTAAAGAATGCTTAGAAGATTTAAGAAGCAGAGTATATAATGGTGCATCTTTTTCAGAAGCTTTAAGCCATCACTTGGATATTTTTGATAAATTCACAGTTGCGATGGTTAGAGTAGGTGAAACTGGTGGTGTTTTGGAACAGGTTTTAATTAAATTAGCTGCAAGCAGCAAGCGAAGAATAGCTTTAAAAGGGCAAATACTGGGGGCATTAGCTTATCCTTGTATATTACTTTTAGTTGCTTCTATTGTATTAATAGTTCTTATGGGATTTGCTGTACCAAGATTTGCAGACTTGTTTGCTAAAGCAGGTTTGGAATTACCATTAGCTACTAAGATACTTATTTCTGTAAGTAACTTTGTGTCTAATAACTGGATAGCCGTTATAGTTGGATTTGTTCTAATTGTAATATTATTCATATATTATGCTGTTACAGAAAACGGTCGTAATACACTCGGAGAATTCTCTCTTAAGATACCTGTTTTCAAAGAAGTTACAAAAAGATATTTCGTTGTTCAAATTTCAGAATCTATGGGGCTTTTGTTACAGGCTGGTGTTCCTTTAAGAGAACTTCTGGTTGCTATAGAAAACACTATTACGCTTCCTACTCCTAAAAATACAGTTCAGAAAATGAAAGAATATATTGATCAGGGTAGTAATTTAAAAGCTGCATTAGAAAATGATCCTATCTTCCCACCAATGGCTCAGAAACTTATTGAAACTGGTGAAACTACAGGAACAATGGATTCCATGTTTAACGAAATTGCAACTTATTATGATGAACAACTTAATGCGGCAATTAAAGCTACTTTAAGTGTTTTGGAACCCTGTCTAATTGTAGTTATGGCAGTTCTAGTTGGTTTCATTATGATTGCTGTATTCATTCCATTATTTAAGATGAGTTTCATAAGACCTAAATAAAAGAGTAGAAAATGAAGTTAAATCATATTAAAAAATCTAGTGGTTTTACTTTGATGGAATTACTGTTAGTTGTTGCTGTATTAGCAATATTGGCAGTAGCTGGTATGCCATACTTTAGCGAAGCTTACCTTACAATGAATGACAGCACTGCAGAACAGATGACTGTAAATCTGATTTCTTCTACTAGAAGTATGGCTATTGCTGGACGTGTAAATGAATCTACGATTACGTTTAAATCAGATGGAACTATTCTGATAGGCGATAATACATATAAATTACCATCAAATTTTTCATTTGATATATCTTCAGACAAGAGTTTCACTTTTGGCATAGATGGTACAGTTAGTCCTGAAAACCAAACGATAACTATAAAAAGGAACGGCTATTCAAAATCAATAGCTGTCAAATGAATATGAAAACAACGAAAAAGAAATCTGGTGTAAGCCTTATTGAACTTGTCGTAGCTTTACCAATGCTTGCTTTTGTATTCCTTTCAATGGCATATATGCTTGCTACAACAGGTAACTTTACGGCAGTAGAAATTGCAAAAGTAAAGACGCAGACAGCTGCTAATAATGTTTTAATGTTAATGAAAGCAAAGGGGTATAAAGATTTAGGTGAAGCTTTAGATTTTGGAGTTGAAACTGTTAGTAGTTCTGGAGTTTTAAAAGATGTTGATATGGTTGAGATTTCTAAAAATTCATTGATTCACCCTGATGGCACAACTAAACTTAATCTTTCTTTAAAAAGAGAAGATCCATCTTCAGATAGTAATATAACAAGTGGAAAAATCTGTGTTATAACTGTTACAGCACCAGATTTTGATAATATTTCCACTATTATAAAGACGGTTACATTCTAGAGGAAATAAACTATGAATAAAAAAGCTTTTACTCTTATAGAATTACTGTTAGTAGTGGTTATAATATCAATATTGGCTGTAAGTGCTATTCCTTTTATGTTTCGTTCTTTCGGTGGATTTAACGAAATTACAACTCAAGAAGCAGTAGTTAATTCTCTTCAAGAGGTTAGCACCGTTATTACTCGAAGAATTATTTTTGATAATGAAACTGCTACCTTAGATAAGATTAATGGAATCATAAACAGTCTAGCAGCTAATACAGTTGGAAATAATTATGAATTACCAAGCGGAGTAATAATCGAAAAAGTTACAAATGATGATGTGAAAACATATACTTATAAGAAAAACGGTAGTAATGTTGAAGTCTCAGATTGTTTAAGGATAACCTTAAAGGGCTCCAAAGGTGAGCATAATCATACTTTGAATTTTATCGTTTTCCCCGCTACAAGATAAAAATTGAGGGAATAGGATATAGGGTGTAGGGAGAAAGAGTTGTTCTAAAGCTTCCCCTCAAGAGGCTGTCCGAAAACTAAGAATTTGTTAAAAATTCAGTGTGTAGAGAAATGTCCTTGCCCCCTTTTGTATTACCGCCAAGGATGGCGGTATGCAAGCGAGCGACAGGAGGTCAGCGAGTCGCAAAGGGGGATGTCATTCGTAAGAATGACTGGGGGATTTTTAGATAATTAGAAATTAGCAATGAGTAATTAGAAATGAAGAAATAATAAAAAATAGTTTTTCTTTTAAAATTACTCATTTATCATTACTAATTACTAATTATTTTAAACCTCTCTGTCAGCCTATATGGCTGACTTCTCCCCTTATGAAGGGGAGTAAAAAGACCCTCTTTTTTAAAGGGGGATGTCATGCAAAGCATGACAGGGGGATTTTTAGAATTTTGCTAAGCAAAGCCAGCGTAGTTATTTTAAGAAATAAGACCATAAATTGAGATACAAGACCAAAAATTGAGTTTCAAGAGTCTTATAACTTGAATCTTATAACTTGAAACTTAAATAACAACAACTACCAACAACAATAAAAACATAAAAAAAACTTTCCCTTATGGGAAAGTTTTTTTGTCTATGATTATTTTAAATAACTTTACTGTCCGAAGTTTACACCACCTGCAATAACAGTAGGTTCATCTTCGTTGTTTACTGTCCATGTGTAGATATTGCCTTGGTTATCTATAGCTGAAGAGCAGTCGTTACCAGCAGAAATAGAAATAATCTTTTTGCCATCAACTAATTTACCCTTTCCATCTAATATTTCTGAATCTTTAGGGATCAAAGCATATACCGGATGAGGACTACGTTTAACTGTTGAACCACCCCAAGAATATAATTCACCTTTCTTTGTTAAGAATAGTGCATGGTATTTCCCTGCTTGTAAATCTCTATATCCTGCTACAGTCTTAGAATCTAATAGATTAATAGTCATTTTCTGAGGTCCAGAAGCAACACCTATACCAAGCTGACCATAGGTATCATCGCCCCAGCCGACGATATGGAAGTCAGTAGGCATCTTCGATTCATCGTCTGGCATGTCTGTATCTCTAACAATAATTGCCAAAGAGAAATTGTCACCTGCTGCCAGAGCGTAATAGGTTGGTTCTAGGTCATCATATTCCATGCCACCTCTAAGGTTAAACATATCGTTATTTAATCTGAATATGACTCCGAATAACTTATTTGGATCTGGATCCCAGTTTAATGCAGTTGTATTTTCTTTTTCGGCTCTTAATTGTTCGTCTGAATAGGCTTTTGGGTTTATTCCAAAAAAGAAGGAATTGGAATCAAATTCATAATAACCTTCTGGTCGATCTATTCCTGTATTTGGGTCTTTCTGTCTACTTTTATCATAGTATTGAAATTGGATACGATAAGAAGTCCCGGCAGGAATTGTATAACCATTATTAGATATAATATTTTCCCCTGATCTATCATATACTGTCTGAAGATTATCATCGAAACTCAACAAATATTGAGTACCTAAGGGGTCAACTATTGGGTGATCTTCATCCAGATTATTTTCTCCTATAAAAGAAAAACCTTCTGGAGGATTCGTTTCTGTTCCATCATCTTTTAGTTTGGTAAATGTACATTTTGTTTTTGGTGGTATTTCTTCTGTTACTATTTCAGTAACAGTTCTTGTTTTTGTTACTAAAGTGTAAACAGGATATGAATCATGATTATATATTCTAACTTTTTTCTTTTTTAATGTATCATAATAATAATATTTATTACCAGACTTCGTTATTTCATTATGATCATAATTATCTTTGTCGAATTCTTTATAGGTAATATCATAATCTTCATATGATTCTTCATGCTGAACTTCTTTTGTAACAGTTGTTTTTGCATTCTTCCAAGTCCCATGCATATATAGACCTTGGTGATCAAGCATGACCTGAAGATTATTTATAGGCAAATCTTCTTTGATTGTCAAAAATGTTTTATATTGTTTTTTATAATCGTGCAAATCCCAAACATCCATGCATAAAGGACAAGTACAATTATCATAGTCAGGCCCTATATGCTCTGCTGGTTTATTAGCATGATATGGGTCATAAACATTGTAAACGTAACGTTTTTCATTGGATCCATATCCAGTATATCCCCAAGATCCCCAAGATCCCCAAGATCCCCAAGATCCACTAGGGTAATTATTCTGTTTGAATTCTCTAACAGAGGCGTAATTGTCATCGAAATATGTTGCACCAAAAAATTTATTAATAGTAGTAAAATCATTCATTGGAGTAATAGACCCTGAATAAACACCTGTTGGTGATTTTAGTTTACTATCTACTAAAATAGGCGATGAATATTCTGAGTTGTTAGAAAGATCGTTAATAATCTGCTTACTATTATTTTTGCCCCAGCCATAAAGTCTATAGCCTTTTGCAGCATTATTTTCGTCTTTGGCTACTAAAAACAATCCATGATTGCTTCCTACTGCTAAATCTTCAACTTCTTTTTCTGAAAATATGTGGTTTCCATATACTAGTTTTCTATCTTTCGTTATTCCTACAGAATCATATACACCAGCATTAGCAAGTTGATAAAGATTATTGGTTTTATTCCCTTGAGTATAAGACTTAGTGGAAGAATCGTATACTAAAGGAATAGCATCAAACTTGGTTGTTAAGACAACAGGATTGTTGTTTTCGCCAGCAACCACCTGCCAAACTTTACCATTAACGCCTGAAACAGGAACTAACCCATTATTTGAAATTTCATAAAGCTTACCATTTTTATCCCAAGCATAAGTAGTGTTATTTATTGTGGCAACACCAGGTTTAACATAGCCGCAGGAAATACTACTTAAATTAACTGTATCGTCAGTTTTGCTACTTGTTCCACGAGCGAGAACACAGAAGTGTTTATTTAGAAAAGTATTATATTGATCAATTTTGCCTATAGCCTGAAATGTAGGATTAGAAGAATCTTCTCCATAATTAAACTTTACATCACCTTTGTCTTCTACATATATAGTTTGATCACCCAAGCCTTTATTGACAGAAGCAAGGTTCCCATTCTTTAGTTTATCTTGAGCAGCACTTTCCATTGCCCAGATAATTTTATTGGCTTCATCAAAACTTTGAGACATCTTGGTATTTGTATCAGTATTTTCGTATAAAAAGGGAACAAGACCAGCAACAGCAAGTACGCCTATTGCTACCAAAGGTAATACAACACCTTTTTTATTCCTACTAGTATTTTTTATGTTTTTCATAATACTTCATCCTTATTTCCTTATATTGAATCATCTTAAGAAATAATACGTTTATTAACCAATAATCACTTAGATTAGTCTTATAATTTTACTATAAAAACAGCTAAAAATCAAGGATTTGTTACGATGAAAACAGGGCAAACGCAAACTTTTTCTTTTATTGACCACTGTTATAAAATATCTGTTTTTTGTATCGTCCTTATCGGAGCTTGTCCGAATACTTGAAATTTACGGTAAAAATAATATTACTTTTTTTATAGTCTACACATTGTCATAAACGTATAGCTTTCAGGGCTAAAGCCCATACGCTATACTTATTATG
>CAMJNS010000022.1 GCA_946407375.1 uncultured bacterium | reverse complement strand
TTTAGATTCTCCAAAAAGCTTCATTAATTAAGGGAAAAGTTTGCGTTTGCCCTGGTTTTGTAGAAGGTTGCCTTTGCTCAAGTATTATTGAATAAAGAGTTCGGGACGTAAAGAATAATCATCTGCGTCTAAACTATAGATAGTTACAAAACCAGATGGAGCAAAAGGGTTTGATGGATCAGACATAATGATAAGTCCTGGAGCATCCCATTCATTTTTATCTTTAGAATTTTTATAAAAATATTTAATAACTTCTGTTACATCAATTACATTTCTGCAACCACTTTTTATAACACCCCGGCTAAAACACTTTTTTTCAAAATCCCCACCTTCACGTTTCCAAGGCATAGCTGTTGTAGCATTATACCAAGTACAACCTTTAGCGTTTCTCTCTCTAGTTCTAAAAACATCATAACCAGGAGTAAAACCTCTCACTAATGGGAAAACAACTACCGGCATTTCTATCTCAGATTTATTCTTTATTGCTGAAATATATAACAAAGCTTTTTTAGGATTAAAATCTGAAATACTGATTCCATAATAATCCATAGCAGTAGCAATATCGAATTTAACCAAATATCTTAAAGTGCAAGGACCTCCCCAAACCCCAATTTCACCTGTCTTATCACCACCAGCATTTCTATCTGCCTTAAAAGCACGATTATTAGCATGAGGATGACGAATAAAAGCATCATAACCCTGTCTAACACTAATAGTAGATTTTACGGGTATTGTCTGAGACCAATCAGAATTAAGCATTAAAAGACACTTTGGACATTTTAAATCGTCAGAACTAATTCTGTAATTACATCTAGGACAAAAAGACAAAGCAAAAACAGGTGAAAAAGAAAGAATAATAATTATTAAAGCTATTATCCTTAATTTGGGAAAGCTCATCAATTTATACTTATAAATATTATTCAATAAGAATAAGCCCATCAGCCTTAATTGTCTTTGGCAGGAGTTGTAATTGTAGCTATTTTTGATGCTTTTGCAGCTTCTGCTTCACTTTTTATTTTATTAAGCATTTTAAGAGAATATGCCCCTTGCTGGCTAGAAGTACCAAGACTTTTGGCTATAAAGCCGAAAATATTTATAGCATCTTTATAAGCTCTACGACGATAATATACCATTCCAAGATTCAATTTAAGAGTAATATCATCAGGAGTAATATTGGTTGCCATCACATAAGCTTTGGTTGCATCAATAAGTTTACCCGACTTATAGTAAAGGTTTCCTAAAGCAGAATATACATATGCTGCTCTTGGATTGATAGTAGCTGCTTCTTTAAGTAATTCTTCTGCTTTTTTAAGATTTCCAAGCCTCATTTGATTCATACCTTCATCAAACTTACTCTTAAACAAATCTTGTTTTTGTCTTATTGTGGAAACAACAGCTTCAGTCTTTTTGTAATCTTCAGGAGAAAGAATTAACTGCAAAGAAGCTAAGGCATCACGGCTAACTATTGGGTCACTATCTTTAAGAGTTTGTATCAACACAGTCTTTGCTTGAACAGCGTGCATTGTTCCTAAAGCTCTAATAGCCCCACGACGTTCTTCAACATTGTTCTTCTGTTGGCAAAGTTTAATAAATTCAGGAATTATTGTAGGATCACCTAGGACAGCAAAAGCTTCAATATAAGCCAATCTTGTATCTGTATCTTTTTCCTTGTCAAACCTTCTTTTTAATTCTTCAAAGCATCTTATATGAGGAATTTGTGATAAAGCTTTGATTATATGGTTTTTAAGATCTAAGGTATCTTCATCTAATAATCTGATTAAATCGATGAAAGCTCTTTTAACGTGCATTTCACCAAGTATTCTAATTGCGTGGAATTTTAAGGTCCAAGCTTCTCTTTGAAGTGTAGAAATCAAAGCAGGTATAGCTCTTTCATCGTTAAGTTTTCCAAGAGAAATTACTGCTGCGGAAGCCAAATCTTCATCGTCATCTTCTAAGATTTCAGATAAAGCAGGAACAGCAGAAACATCTCCCAACTCTCCAAGAACTTCTGCTGCAGCTATTCTTGCAGGCCAATATTCGTCTTTTAAATGGGCTTCTATTATTGCTGCATCGTTTTGATTACCAATTTGCCCAACACAAAGTATAGCCTGTCTTCTTACTTCATCTTCACAATGTTCAAGAAGTCCTAACACGGGCTTATGTGCTTCATTTTTAAATGCTACAAGAACACGACGAATCCAATAATTCATATGTTCATCATATTTTCCTAAAGCTTCACAAAGAATAGGAACCATTGTTTTAGCTCCTATATGCTGGAAAATCGAGCTAACACTTTCTAAAACTCTTCGTTTATCTGTTTTTAGAAGAGCAAAAAGGTCTTCAATAATAGCTGTTCCATAATTTGATAAAGCTTTTTCCGTAGCATCTCTTATAGATTCTGAAGGATCTTCAAGAAGTTCATAAAGTAGCATTAAAGAACTAGAAGATTTTATTTTTCCTATAGACCTTATAATCCAGTATCTGATTTCTAAATCATCAGATTCCTTTACCAAATTCGTTAGGTCAAACAAAACATCTTCGCCATATAGACTTAAAACATCTGCTGTAGTATTTCTAATTGTCCAGGATATATCTTTAAATCTCTGAATTAAAACAGGTGTAATTCCTTTGGGCTTTATTTCTCCTAATGCCCTAAGAGCCCAGTACTTCATATCTTCGTTTTCAGAAGTCAAAACTTTTAAAAGAGGCTGAACTGCAAGATTATCAAAAACTACAATTGCTTTGGAGGCACTTTTTCTAACAACCCAAGCAGAGTCGATAAACTTAGCTATAATATTAGGAATAGCTACTGGGTCACCAAAATCACTTAAAGCTCCCAAAGCTGCCATTCTTATTTCGGAATCAGGATCATCCAAAAATTTAAGAATAGCATTAAAAGCACTCTTTTCGTGCATTTTTCCTAATATTTTAATAGACCAGAAACGGCGTTCCTTATCATCACTTTGAAGAGCAGAAACTAAAGGAGAAACAGCTTCTGTTCCCATATCTGTAAGAGCTTGTGCAGCTAGGTTTCTTCCCATCCAAAACTCATTAGATAGAGAATCCATAAGATAAGGTATTGAATGAGTGCCAAAATCCTTTAATATTTCATATACCAAATCTCTAACCTGTTCTGATGGCTGGGAAAGAGCCTCAAAGAGTTTTGAAGCAATATTAGGGTCACCAATTTCTCTTAAAGCTCTTAAGGCTGCAACCCTAACACCAGTATCACTATCTTGAAGACGGCTTAACAAGATATTGGTATTGTTTCTGTCTCTTAAATGCCCCAAACAGGTAATAGCCCAAAATCTGATATTTGAATCTTCATCATCAACAGCTATTTTTAAAGCCTCAACTGCTTGTTTACCCATTTTGGTAATTGCCATAGCAGCTCTACTACGAATTTTCCAAGAATTATCAGCAAAAAGTTTTATAAGACTAGAAAGTCTGCTTGTAGGCTGTTTTGATAAGCTTTTTGCAGCCATATTAGCTACTTCATCTTTGACATCGTAAAGTAAAACTACCAAAGCTTCAAAAGCTTCTTCATCAGAGCAACAACTTAAAGCTCTAGCCGCTCTTAATCTAACGTCCGCAGATTTATCCCTTGTCATTGGAATAACTAATTCAGACAAATTCTTAGGAGCTATTTGAAATAATGCTTCAATAGCGGCACATCTAATATCTCTAGACCTATCATTAAGAACAAAACTTAAAGGTTCAACTGCAGCTTTGTTTTTTGCTTTACCAAGCTCTCTAACAGCTCTTAGCCTTTTAGTAATAAGTGTTGATCTTAAATCTGTAACTAAATCCTCTATTTCACTATCCAGATCAGATTTACGTCCTATCATTATATGCACCGCCAAAAAGAAATTAAATCTATAAAATTACAAATCACGTTGTGTAAGAATTAATTCAGAAATATTAAAACAGACATTTTCTCCAGCCCCAGATTTCAAACCAGAGTCATAGTCTATTACAACACGTTTAGGCATTATTAAATTACCCTTTTCACCATCTTGTCGTTTTAATTCATCCACAACAAGATTTCCAAATACTTTTACCTGTTCACCGCCAACAATAGAATTTTTAGCATACAAAGCAGATTCTATTTTTACTTCTCTCACGCCTCTTGCGACTTTTATTCCGCCATTTAAAGCTACAAGAGAAAGAAAAGCCTCACCACTATCGTGGATAACATTATCTGTAATATAAATATTGCCAGTACAAACAATCATTCCTTTACCAGAAATTCTGCCACCAATTTGGACATTACCATCAACATATATAATTCCCCAAACAGAAGCAGGCTTTGAATAAGTGCCTTGTACAATCAAATCATGTTCATAAAACTCATGACAAAAATTCTTAGCATTCTTCTTAATACGTTCCAACTGCATTGGTTGGAATACATTTCGGTTTTTAACAACGTAATCAAACTTAGTAGTAACAGTATATGGGTCAGAACTAGGATAAGGTGTTTCTGTAATACCTAAAACATAGGGTTTAAGCTTTTGATAATATTTAATAATTTCACCTTCAAAAGTAGTATATTTACTTAAGTAAGGGTCGTGAAGCTGATTACTACAGAATAAGTATCCAATTTCAGGTCTATGGTAAGCCTGAGTAGTAGTATCTTCAAAATAGTTAATAATATCATCAGCAGCAAAAAATGGCATATAAACGTGTAATCTACCATTAGTTCTAACTTTACCCCATAAATATGGGTGTAACTTACTAACAGAAAAGTCTACGAAATCTTTAATTTTTTCATCAGAGACATTCATACTCAAGTCTCTAATTACTTTTAAAGTTTGAACTCTTATATTACCTTCAAAGCTAACATTGCTGCCAACATTTGGTTCCCAGAAAAAGTCACTGCTACTAGTATTCCCCATTGTAGTCTGAAAAGCATTTTTAGTTTTTTTAGCAACATCTAAAATAAGGTCATTAAGTTCTCTAATAACACTCCAATTTCTTAGACGAAATTCACCTTCTTTTAAGTATTCATCTTTTTTACTGGTAATAAATAGAGTGTAATGTTCTGCGGGAGGCGTAAGATCAGAAACTTTTAAATCCTTAATCAACTCTTTTTTTCTTTGAGCTGAACGATAATTTCCTACAGATTCAAATCTGACATTTGCTTCCCAACCACCTAGTGCTTTTGCAGCATAGGTTTCTCTGTTTTCTTTTCTATACTGATTAAGACTTTGAGGAACTTCCACATATTCGTCTATATAACTTTTAAATTCAGTACTTTTAACATTGCCGACCTGTACTATGGTTTCTGCCGTACCACCATCAACCAACTCGCCATCAGTAATCTTTACACGCATAGAAAAATTCTCTGCTCTATCTATATCAAGCAAAGAAAGAAAAGACTCATCAACTTTTTTATCATCGTCTAGGAGTTTTTTACTAAAAAACTCCTGAACTTTTACCATAGCTTTTTCTTCAGCAGCTTCAGAAAGATATATAGCCTGCAAATCTTCGCTAAGTTTTGTTGTTAACGTTCTTTCCTGAGTAAGATAATTAATAAGCATAATACCTAGAATGTAAAGAACGGAAACAATACCGATAAGCATTAATAATGCACTACCATTCTTTTTATTTATTCTTGTTTTACACATCATTTTTTATCTACCCCTTTTTTCACCGATTATCCCCAAATTCTTGGGGAGATGTCACAATGTGACAGAGAGGGAACAACAATAATAACCAATAACTATAATAACCTAGAAAAACTAATTATTAAATTAGTTTTTCTTATTCTTCATCTACAACGTTACGCGGTTTTTCTCCATTTGCGTGCCAGTTCAAATAAGATTTTATAAATGGTTCTAATCCACCATCCATAACTTTTTGAACATCTGAAGTAGAATAACCCGTTCTCAAATCCTTTACCATAGTATATGGACAGAAAACGTATGAACGAATCTGGCTACCCCAAGCAATAACTCGTTGGTCACCCTGAATAGTCTTGATTTCTTTCTTTTTGGCTTCCTGTTCAAGTTCGTAAAGTTTAGCTTTCAACATTCCCAAAGCAACTTCACGATTCTGATGCTGACTTCGTTCTATCTGGCATGAAACAACTATACCTGTTGGAATATGTGTTATTCTAACAGCAGAA
This sequence comes from uncultured bacterium, assembly GCA_946407375.1. Lineage (GTDB taxonomy): Bacteria > Muiribacteriota > Ozemobacteria > Ozemobacterales > Ozemobacteraceae > RUG334. The sequence goes on along the minus strand of CAMJNS010000022.1, from coordinate 26,682 downwards.
CTTGTTTTATTAACATGTTGTCCACCAGCACCTGAACTTCTAAAGAAATCTAGCTTTAAATCATCTTCTTTTATTTCTACATTTATATCTGTTGGAAGAATAGGTAAAACATCTACAGCACAAAAACTAGTATGACGTCTTTTGTTTGCATCAAAAGGAGAAATTCTTACCAATCTGTGGACGCCTTTTTCACCCTTGAAGTATCCATAGGCGTAAAGCCCTCTTATTCTAAGAGTTGCAGAGTTAATACCATTTTCTTCTTCCTGCAAATCCATAACATCGCATTGGAAGCCAGCTTGTTCAGAATATCTTATATACATTCTATACAGCATAGAAGCCCAATCTGTAGCTTCAGTGCCACCAGCACCTGGTTTAATAGAAAGATAAACATCTGACTGGTCATAGGGTTCATTTAAGAAAGTCCCTAGTTCCAAATCGTCAATAGTTTTATTTATATTGTCTAGTTGAGCAACAAGTTCATTGAACATTTCAGGATCTTCTGTTTCATACATTTCCATCAGATCTACATTGTCTTTGAACTCTTTTTCAACAGACTCAAAAGTATCGCAGCACTTTTTCAGTTCTGCAATTTTCTGATTAATAGACAAGGCTTTTGTTCTATCGTTCCAAAAATTAGGATCTAAAGTTGAAGCTTCTAATTCTCTAATTTGCTCACGTTTTTCTGGTAAGTCAAAGATGACTCCCGATACCAGAGAGACGTTCTTGAATACCCTTTATTTTTTCTGTTACTTCGTATTCCATAGTCATTCTCCTGAATTTAATCAGAGGCCTATAGAAATAAGCCTTTTAATACTACTTTCATATCCCCCATATTTTCCAGTAACTTTTATTTCAAAAGTTAAAGTAGAGGATTCTTTATTAAATGAAAATATTTTAAACTCATTTACGTTATATTCCAACTTTTCGTCTGTTATTATTTTATCTAGAGGTCTTAAGATATCTTTAATAAAAACAGAGAACAAAAAGTCTTTTTCGTTATCTGGAGCATTTTCTAGATTAGTTATAGACTCATAACAATAATGATGCATAGTCCTAAGCTTGAGTTCTATATGCTCCATAGCCGAACGAGCCATGTAATAAGCCTTTTGGTTATTTATAGTATTCTCGAAACGGCCTCTAGAGATAGACATTGCCCAAGATAACGATATTATATAGCAAACTACAATTAATATTATACATAAAACAAGAGGAATAGTAATCCCCTTTTTATTATTATAATTTATATTAGTAATTGCCATAAATCTAATTCTTTAAGAAATTCAAAGATTTGCTTTATAAGCCATCAATTGAACATCCTGTTTATTGTTTCCGTTAACTATTTGAGCAGTAAGAGTAATTTTTTTCATACCCTTTTCAACAGAAACTCTTTGTAGGTGATGAAAGGAATAGTTTTTTATTGCAGAAAAATCAACAGGAACTATTTCAACAAAACATTCGAAAGTAACTTTATTGTTAGAAGTAGCAATGATTAAAGAGCCTAAATCTACTTTATTACCGTTTTTAGACTCTATAGTTATATTGGTACTCTTGCCTTCTGGAATATCATTAAAAGGCATAGCCAATAACTTTTCTAACTTCTCTTCCACAAGCGAAAGAGCAAGCATTTTATCCTTGATTCTAGAACCATCTTTAGCCCATTCGGTAAAATACATCATACATGGCAAAAACAAAGAAGAAAGTATAGTCAAAACAATCATCAATTCAATTGGCGAAATGCCTTGATTAAGGTTATTCTTATTTGTTTCTGTCATTGATGTGACCTTTTGGCCTCATTAATGGAATCTTTTTTATTTAGCTCCGCAACAATTTTTATATTTTTTCCCACTTCCACAGGGGCAGGGATCATTTCTAGAGGGCTCGTTTTTCTTAACATCAGGTCTATTAGGAGTTTCATCATCGGAGCGATTGTACTGCATTTCTGCTTCGTGACGTTCCTGAGCTTCACGTTCTTCAGAATGAGAATAAGTTACTCTGAACATATAATAAAGAATATCTTCTCGAATGTTTTCAATCATGTCTTCAAACATCTGAAAACCTTCAATCTTATATTCTACTAACGGATCTCTTTGACCCCAACTTCTTAAGTGAATACCATCTTGAAGAGTATCCATATTGTGTAAGTGATCTTTCCATTTTGCATCTACAATTTGTAAAAGCAAGAACTTTTCCATCTGATAGAAATCACTTTCACCGATTTCATTGATTTTTTCTTGAAGCTTATCTAATACGCGTTTACGCAAAACTTCAAAAAGTTCTTTTTTCTGGAAAGTACACAATTGACCTGGTAGTCCTTTTGACTGACCTCTGACTATTTTTCCACCTTCGGCTTCAATTGGGAAGATTTTCTTAACCATTTCTGCCAAAGCATTATAGTCTATATCATCAGGATCAACATTATCTATAGCGTGACCAACCATTCCGTCAAGAACATCATCAATCATACCAAGTATGTCTTCATGAACAGAATCTTGTTCTAATGCTTTTCTACGTTCTTTATAAATAAGAGTTCTTTGTTCATTCATAACATCATCATATTTAAGAACGTGTTTACGCATATCAAAATGGTAAGATTCAACTTTTCGTTGAGCATTTTCTATTGAACGAGTAATCATACCATGTTCAATAGGTTCGCCTTCTTCCCAGCCCAATTTTTCCATTAATCCAACGATGTTAGCTGCGCCAAACAATCGCATCAAATCATCTTCCATTGAAAGATAGAACTGGCTACAGCCTGGGTCACCCTGACGTCCAGAACGACCACGTAACTGGTTGTCTATACGTCTAGATTCATGTCGTTCAGTACCAAGAATAAACAAACCACCAGAATTAATAACATGCTGTTTCTCTTCTTCACAGATCTCTTTATATCTATTTAAAGCAGCTTCAAACTCTGGACCTTCTGTCTGGCGAGTTTCTTTCTTAGCAAGCATTTCTGGGTTACCACCCAAAAGAATGTCGGTACCACGACCAGCCATATTAGTAGCTATTGTAATAGCACTTTCACGACCAGCTTGAGCAACTATTTCTGCTTCCATTTCATGGTATTTCGCATTCAATACCTGACAAGAATAACCTCTCTTACGCAGCATAGCTGCAATAAGTTCTGATTTTTCAATAGAAATAGTACCTACCAAAACAGGTTGCTTACGTTCATGAATTTCGATTATATGGTCAACAATCGCATTAAACTTTTCTTTGACCGTTTTATAAATAACATCTGGAAGATCTTTTCTAATACAGGGTTTGTTTGGTGGAATTACAACGACTTCGCATTTATAAATTTCTTTAAATTCTTTTGCTTCTGTTTCAGCAGTACCTGTCATACCGGCAAGCTTACGATAAAGTCTGAAATAATTTTGGAAAGTAATAGAAGCAAGAGTCTGGTTTTCTTGTTGTATCGGAACGCCTTCTTTGGCTTCAATAGCCTGATGCAAACCATCTGAATAACGACGACCAAACATTAGTCTTCCAGTAAATTCGTCTACTATGACAACTTCTTGTCCACGACCATCTTCACGAGGTCTAACGATATATTCTTTATCTTTGTGGAAGAAATGTTTTGCTCTTAATGCATTCTGTAAGTGATGAACAGAATCCATATTGTTGTCGGCATAAAGATTTTCTATACCAAGAGCTTTTTCGACTTTTGCAATACCCTGTTCAGTAATTGAAATACCGTGATTCTTTTCATCAACAGTATAATCACCTTTCAGACCCTTTTCCTGCATTTCATCAGTTTCTTCTTTAAGAAGATCTCTTGCTACCTTTGCAAAAATGTAATAAAGAGCTGTAGCTTTTTCTGCAGGACCAGAAATAATCAAAGGTGTTCTAGCTTCATCTATAAGGATTGAGTCAACTTCATCGACTATAGCATAGTTATATTCTGGACGCTGAACACATTCAGCAACTGAAAGAGCCATATTGTCGCGAAGATAGTCAAAACCAAATTCGTTATTTGTTCCGTATGTTATGTCTGCGGCATAAGCGGCGCGTTTTTCTTCTGCATCAAGACCATGAATATTCAAACCTACAGTCATTCCCAAAAACTTGTAGATTTTACCCATCCATTCTGAGTCACGCTTAGCAAGATAGTCATTGACTGTTACAAGTAATGCACCACGGCCAACTGGAACCCACACATTGTTCTTTTCATCGTAAATCGGCTTAAATTCTCTTTGCCCTCTTTCCTTAGCCATTTTTAGCCATTGAGGATTAAGTTCTAGAGCATTTAAATAGAGAGGAAGAGTTGCAACTAGGGTTTTACCTTCACCAGTTTTCATTTCTACTATTCTTCCATCGTGAAGAGCAAGACCGCCAACTATTTGAACATCGTAATGACGCATATTTAGTACACGTCTACTTGCTTCCCTAACAGCTGCAAAAGCTTCTTCTTTCAATTCTTCCAAGGGAATACCGTCATAGAGATCTCTACGAAATTCTTCTGTTTTTTTAGATAATTGTTCATCTGTTAGATTCTTATATTTTTCTTCCAAATCATTGATGTTTAAAGCAATCTTATTTAATTTATCCAATTGCATTTTATTAAAATCTGGAATGAAAAATCTTAAAATCTTAAAAAGCCAACCTAACATTACGAAAAGAACCCCTTTCAAAATTACAAGCGCGAGATTAAAGTAGTCCCGCGCCTATAAATTCAGAATTACATTTAGATTTATTAAAATCTTATTTTTCTTCAGAAGATATTATTTTAATTATATCTTCTACTGTTCCTGCTCCCATAAGCTCGTTTCTGAATTCTTGATAACGAAGCAGTCTAGATAATCTAGCGAGAGCTTTCAAATAAAGCCCACCAGACTCAATAGGTGCCGCAATCAAGAAAATCAAATGCACCGGACGATTATCTAATGCATCAAACTCAATGCCAGCAGTAGAACGACCAATAGCAACAACAACTTCTTTAACAGTAACAGCCCTAGAATGAGGTATAGCAATACCTTTTCCAATGCCTGTTGAGCCAACTTTTTCTCTTTCTAAAACAGACTTTAAAAACTCATCTGCATCAGTTAGATAACCACCTGCATTGAGCATATCTATAAGCTCTTTTATAGCATCTAATTTATTAGTAGAAGCTAATTCTAGTTTTGTTAACTGAGGTGATATAAATTCACTGAGTTCCAAGGAATATCCTCCTGTTAGCTGTTAAGGAGCTGCCTGACTAATTAGTATTCTGGTTCAATAAGACCGAAATTACCATCACCACGGCGATAGATTACATTAACTTTATTGGTTTCTGCATTATAGAATACAAAGAAATCCTGACCAAAGAGTTCAAGCTGTTCAGCAGCTTCGTCAGAATACATTGGGCGCATTGGGAATGTTCCACTGCGTACAATCTTTGGACTAACTTCTGCAGGAGCATCTTTTTCTGCTTTTTCTGCAAAATCTTCACCGAATGAAAGAATGGTATGAGTAGCTTGTTTATCTACACCTTTATTATTTCGTCTGCGAGAAGTAATTTTGCCTTTGTATTTCTTGGCTTGGCTTTCGATCTTTTCAACAACCATATCGATTGAAGCATAGAGATCTTCAGAAACAGCACGAGCATGAATTGGATTACCAATAGCTTTTGCCCATACAGTTACTTCGCAAACTTTGCTTCGGCTAGTATCTTTAGAATCTTTTACCGCAAGAGTTACATCTACTTCAACATCGTCATCGAAGTATTTTTTTGTTACAGAAAGTTTCTTTTCGGAATAGTCTTTTAGAGCTTCGGTAAGTTGAAGATTCTTACCCTTGACTACGAATTGCATAAAATCCTCCATGTGATTAATGGATATAGACGGTACCTCAAATTTTGTCACTAGTTCGATACTAACATAGTAAAAACTTAGTGTCAAGAGAGTTATTACTAATGAAGAATTAGGAGTCTAAAGAGGTTGTGCGAAAACTAGGATTTTAAGTTCTAATTTAGATTATGCTAATTGTCTACACATTTGTCATAAAAAGTATAGCGTATGGGCTTTAGCTCTGAAAGCCATACGTTTATGACAATGTATAGACTACTTAGCAAGTTTTTTCGCTTCAGCCAAAGCAAATTCTTTTTTTATCTTTTCAGCAATTGTGGGTGGAACATCAACATAGTACAAAACTTCCATGCTAAAACTTGCTCTACCCTGAGAAAGTGACCTTAGATGAGTCGAATAATTAAACATTTCTGCTAATGGAACCTGACAATCAAGTGTTCGCATATCGCCACGCATTTCCATGTTTATTACCTTGCCTCTACGGGAATTAAGGTTTGCTATGATATCACCAAGATACTGTTCAGGAGTTTCTATTTCAACTTTACAAATTGGCTCTAACAAAACAGGATTAGCTTTTGCCATTCCTATTTTCATTGCTTCTATACTAGCAGTCTTAAAAGCCATTAAACTAGAGTCAACTTCATGATAAGAACCATCTAATAATGTAACCTTTACATCGGTAACTGCTTTTTTACATATAGGTCCTTGTTGTAGAGCTTCTTTTATGCCTTGTTCTATTGCTGGAAAATAAGTTGAGGGGACGGTACCACCTTTAACATCTGTTTCAAAAAGTATACCTGTTCCTCTTGGCATAGGTTCTATTTCCATAATTACATGACCATACTGCCCTCTACCACCAGTTTGTTTAGCGTGTTTATATTCCGTTAGAGTCTTTTTGCGCAAACCTTCACGATAAGCAACCTGTGGAGCACCAACAGAAGCCTGAACATTAAATTCCCTTATAATTCTATCTACAATTATTTCAAGATGAAGTTCGCCCATGCCAGAGATAATTGTTTCGCCTGTTTCGTCATCCATAGAAGCTTTAAATGTTGGATCTTCATCCATAAGAGTATGAAGAACGGTACTAAGTTTTGTGCGGTCAGCTTTGGTCTTAGGCTCGATTGCTACAGAAATAACAGTTTCTGGGAAACTAATTTTTTCTAAGATAGGGTCATCTTTATCATGAGCTAAAGTATCACCTGTTCCTATTGATTTAATACCAACTAAAGCAACAATATCACCAGCCTGAGCAGAATCTATTTCTGTTCTGCTATTGGCATGCATTTGTACTATACGCCCAACTCTTTCTTTCTGACCACGTGTAACATTGTAGACAGTATCGCCGACTTCTAATGTTCCAGAATATATACGGGTATATACAAGTTTTCCAATATGTGGCATTGTGGCTATTTTAAACGCCATAGCCTCAAATTTGCCTTCAGGGTCAGCAGCTATTTCTACTTCTTCCATATCATCTTGCGTATAACCAATTGAAGGAGGAATATCTAAAGGTGATGGCAAGTAGTCTACAACTGCATCTAACAAAGACTGAATACCTTTATTCTTGAAAGCCGAACCACAAAGCACTGGAACTATCATATTTTTTATTGTTGCTTCACGGATTGTTTCTTTTATAAGAGCTTCTTCTATTGGTTCTTCTGCCATATATTTTTCAAGAATATCATCACTACAAGAAGCAAGAATATCAATCATGTTTGCATGTGCTTCTTCAACAGCATCAATCATATTATCAGGTATTTCATGCTGAACCATTTTTCCTGCTACATTTTTAGGATCAGCTTCCCATATCCACGCAGTTTTTGTAACTACATCACAGTGACCCTGAAAATTATCTTCAGAACCTATTGGGAGAGAAAGCACTAGTGGTAAAGCTTTTAGTCTATCTCTAATCTGAGTTACAACACGATTATAATCAGCTCCTACCCTATCCATTTTATTTACAAAAGCAATTCTAGGAACAGAATATTTATTTGCCTGTCTCCAAACAGTTTCTGACTGTGGCTGAACTCCACCAACTGCACAGAGAAGAATTACAGCACCATCTAACACACGAAGAGAACGTTCAACTTCGGCAGTAAAATCAACGTGCCCTGGAGTATCAATAATATTTATTGAAGCGTCTTTCCAATGACATTTTGTAGCCGCACTGGTAATGGTTATCCCGCGTTCTTGTTCCTGGACCATCCAGTCCATGGTTGCGGTACCTTCGTGGGTTTCACCTAATTTATAGTTTCTGCCAGTAAAGAATAGTATTCTTTCTGTTGTAGTTGTTTTTCCTGCGTCAATATGGGCAATAATGCCAATATTACGAACTTTTTTAATGGATTCGTTTTCCATTTTCTGCTTCCTCGAACTTTGCTGTGGATAAATTCTGTGACTTATACTGTTATGGTTAAAAAGAGCAAATATTTTATGCTGTTTACCATCAAAAGTCAATGCATTTTTTACTTCACCAGGGTAATGCCAATTGAAATTTATTTAAAAATAGTAAAGTCTGTATTAATCAGAAGTTTTGTTATTAATTATGAACAAAGTTTAAATAATAACTGTCATTGCGAGGCGTTGAAAACGCCGTGGCGTTGCTGAAAGCAAAACGAAGTCCATCCAGAAAAGAATTTTTAATGCGTTTTTCCTGTTTGCTTCACCAGGGTAAACGCGTTAAAATGCTTAAAAAGCTGGCTAATGCCAGTGTAGTTATTGTTATTGGTAATTATTGTAGTTGTAGTAAGACCCCTTTCGGTTCCTGCGGAACCACTTCCCCCGCCGTTTGCGGGGGCAGTTCTTAAAGAAGCTCCCCCAGAGCTTGCTGTCGCGAAATTACCAAAGTATGTTATAATAGCATTAATCTGGTTTATTAAGAAAAAAGAGATAAGAGAGCGGAAACAAGAAATAAGGAGATTGTTTAGTTGGTGATGCTGCCCTAATCTCTTATTCCTACGCCCTAATCCCTTGTCTATGGGGTTATGATTGGTGTGATTGGTTTTGTAGGTGTTATTGTGCTAAAGCCTACCACCCACCACCTATCACCTACCACAACGCCAAGCTCCGCTTGGCTCAAAGAAATAACGAACACTTTCTTTGAAACATAAATTTGAAATTTAATAAGTAAGGAAGATATATGAAACAAAAGTTTTTGTTCCTGTTCGTTCTTTCTTTGGCGGCTATCGCCGCCCTGATTGGTTGTCACGCAGGTGGCAGCGCCCCGTTCGTATCAAACAACGACGAAACTGTTGTTACACCAGAAATCCGCACAGTCGGGGCCAACGGCAGATTCGATGATATAACATTTCCCTCTGGGGCGTTAATAAAATGCCCTAACGACAACACATTCCAGGAAGGCGTAAAAGTCACAGCGGTCGAAGAAAAAGTCCCTGTCATAACCGATAACAGCGGAACCTTCTCCTATATCTATGTTTACAATATTTCAGCGGATTACCCTCCGAAAATTCACTTACCGCAGATGTTCCCGTAAACACAATCGAAAAACCACTGAGCGTAAGTTTACCAAATGACAGCACTACAGGCACATGCTACATCGGCACAAGAGCCAGCGAAAACGACCCCTGGCGTTACAGCCTTGCCACTGACGGCATCAATTCAAGTGCCAGATTCATGAGGCTTGCATCTAATCCGCCCAAGACCTGCACTTTCAATCTTTACAGGCTGAATATTCTGTTCAGACTTTTCCTATTCGATAACGAAGAAAAGAAAGACGAAGTTCAGGTAGATACTCTTACTGTCGCACCTGCTGAAGATGTCGAAATCAAAGACGACAAATACACTGGCAAGCTCACCGTTAAAATGAACATCGAAGGCGAAAATCTTAACAGCCTCAAATCAGAAGATCTGACAGCAAAAATCACTTACAGAAGCGAAAACCAGCAGGGCGCAAATATAGATTTTATAACCAACAAGACCGATTCAAGCGACAAGGCTGTTACTGGCAGTTACGAGCACTCCTTTGAAATCAGCAATATTAAAGTTGAAAATTCTTTAGGGAACACTGCCGAACTCTCCTTCGAGCTTAATCTTGACGGAGTAAGCCTTACAGACTTCCCAACAGATTTCATAGTTGAGTTTTACTCAAAGACTGAAAATAAAGATACTTTGCCTTTCTCTTATACTCAGAGTTTCAGCTTTGAAACCAAAGAAAATCAGGATAACCCTGACAACCCCGATAATCCCGACAATCCTGATAACCCAGATAACCCAGATAATCCAGATAATCCAGATCCCCAACCTGTCATAACTTATACAATTACTTATGACCTTGACGGCGGACAAATGACTGAGGAAAATCCAGAGAATTATACTGTTGAAACAGAATCTTTTACTCTGAACAATCCGACCAAGACTGGCTACACCTTCACAGGCTGGACAGGCTCAAACGGTGATACGCCTCAAATAGAAGTTAGTATAACTAAAGGTACTACAGAAAATAAGGCTTATACTGCCAATTGGAGTATAAACTCCTATAACATTACCTTAAACAAAGGCACAGGCGTAAATTCTGTAACTGGTGCAGGAAGTCACGAATATAACTCAAATGTTACAGCAAGCTGTACAATGCTAGCTGGTTATGAGTTCGACAAATGGACTGGCGACTTCACAACTGAAACATTCACTATGCCAGCTAAAGATGTTACGATGACCGCCAACGCCAAAATAATTACTTATAAAATCACTTACAATCTTGACGGCGGACATCTGACAAAGGACAACCCATCTAACTACACTGTGAAAACAGAATCTTTCACATTGACCAACCCGACCAAAGATGACTTCACATTCCTTGGATGGACTTACGAAGGTCAGACAACTCCTCAGTTAGAAGTAAAAATAAATACAGGCTCAACAGGCGACAAAACCTTTACTGCCAACTGGGAAGCTTTTGCTGTAGTAAGCCTCAAATCAACCGCAGAAGAACTTGGCGGAAACAACATTATTAAGCTAGAGTTCGACAAAGATATTGCTTGGCAGGACTCTTACAAAAACAACATAACAATAACACCCACCACAACAACCACACCAATCACACCAAGTTCTTTCTCTTACTCTAACAAAATACTGACGATAACTCTTTCTGACAAACTCAAATACAACACAGAATACAAAGTTGTCGTTGCTGATATGCCCAAGGTTTTAAGCAAGAATCTGACATTCACAACTGTCAGTTTGACTGTGACACCTCAGATTGCCAGCATAGCCAGCGATATAGTGGTGGTTAATGAAGTTAACAGACATATTTTACAGCCAACTTTCACTATTGATTTTGGAAAAGAAGTTATAAACCAGGCTACTGCTAAGAATTCTATTCTGCTTAACACTAATGCTCTGCCCAATTCATGCAATCTTGCATTTGATGAAAACGGGAAAATCGCTACGCTGACTTTCACTGCCAACCTTGAATTGTTCACCGATTACAGCTTAAACATTACCGCTTTCACAGATGATGACAACTCTGCGGTAACTGCCCAAAGCCTGAGTTTCAAGACTATACCGCCTGACGACATATTAGGCGAAGGAAGTGAAAATAAACCATTTCTTATCTATACACAAGCTCACTTGACCAAGCTAAGTGAAAGTTCACCTGTTAATTATATTCAGGGTAATTTTTATTTCAAGCAGATGGACGACATAGTTCTTACTAGCGATAATTGGATTCCTATAGGAAAAGAAAATGATGATGATTTTTATGGAAAATATGACGGTAATAACCATAAAATCACTAATTTGAAAATAGACAATAATGGTGATTCTTTTGCAGGTCTGTTTTGGATAATAGCAGGAAATAACTCTAACAAAGCAGAAATCAAGAATCTTACTTTTGAAAATGTTGATATAAAAAATGGTTCTCAATATTTTGGGGCACTTGCTGGCCAAATAGCTTTTGCAAAGATTTTTAATGTTAATATTACAGGGAATATTAGTATTCAAAATAGTGATGGATTTAGCGGTGGTCTTGCTGGTTTTATTACTAGAAGTACAATAGGAAATGTTCATCTTTCTGGGAATATTAGCATTAAAGGTTCTTCTGCTGTAGGTGGTCTTGTGGGGCAATGTAATGAAGTTCAAATCACAGGCTGTTCTGTAAATTCACCTGATGGTTTAATAGATGCAGGAACAGGTTATGATGTGGGCGGTCTGGTTGGAAATTTTTATTATTTGGCAACCGTAAATAGTTCAATATCTAATTCCTATGCCTCTATTAATCTTCTTGGAAATAATTGTGTCGGTGGTCTTGTTGGAGCTATGGCAAATTGTACTATTGAAAACTCTTATTCTGATACGGCTATAACAGCTTTAGATAAAGATCAATATAATGGACCAAATTTCATTGGTGGGCTTGTGGGTAGCGTTAATCCTGAAAATGCTTCTTTTAACAACTGCTATTCAAAAGGAACAATCTATATAAATGCTCCAGAGTCAAAAAAAGCTAGTAATGTTGGTGGTCTTGCAGGTACATTACAAAGTGCTACTCAAACCTTTATAAATAGCACTAATAGCTTTAGCTCTGTGACTATTAGTGTTTCAGAAGGATTTACTTCAAGTGGTTATCACCCATATAATCCTGACGACGAACATGGTTCCATTCCGCTGTATTACAAGGATTATGGTTCTGGGAGAGGTTATATCTATGAAGACGACACCAATCACAACTACCTCTTCGACGGCTACCCCGCTGACAAACTCAACTGGGATGCATCAGTTTGGGATAATCTGACTGCTGGTGCCTTCCCAACGCTGAAATAGAATTAGGAATTATGAGTGAGGAATTGCCCTAAAAGCCCCTCCTTGAGGAGGGGAATAAAAGGGGTGGTGACCTAACCAGTAAAGTCAATATTCCGTGGGGTAATTATACGCTTACACTAAACAAGGTGAGCTTTAGTTCGGTCACCCTTTCGCTCTGCTAAAGCAGACCACTTCCCCTCAAGGGGAAGCTTTAGAAGTGCACCACCAACGCTGAAGCCGTGACCGCTGGCTTCGCCAGCGAAGACCCCTTTACGACTCGCTTGCCATCCTGGCGCTCGCATGCACTCCCAACATCCTGTTGGTCGTCGTCGCTTTCAGCGACACTTCCCCCAACAGCTTACGCTTTGGGGGCAGATCTTTAAGAAGCTCCCAGGGTGCGACTCACAAGTTACTACGACAAAAAATTCAGAAAAGGCTAGCATGGCTTGACAATAAGGCTCTGAGAATAGTAAACTTAATTTTTAATATGTCTATTCTTGGTATAAAAACAATCGATAAATACGTTCTACGCGAACTACTAGAACCTTTCCTGTTCGGAATGGCTTTTTTCGTTGCAATTTGGCTTATTGACCTCATGATGGAACTAATCAACCTTGTTTTTTCTAAAGGTGTTCCATTAACTGTTGTAGCCTTATTTTTTATTTATAATCTACCACCTACTCTTGTTATAAGTTTTCCAATGGCAACACTATTAGCTAATTTGGTTTCTTTTGGTAGAATGTCTTCAGACTCTGAAGTTACTGCTCTTAAAGCAGGCGGATATAGTTTTTCAAGAATAGTGAGACCAGCTATTATTTCTGGGCTTTTTATTACAGCACTGACTTTTCTTTTCAACGAAAAACTAGTCCCTGTTGCCAATGATAAATTTACAAAGCTATTCAGACGTGAAGTAACCTTAAAAAGACCTCTGCCAGTTATAGCTGAAAATCGTTTTTTTGAAGCTGGAACTGGACGTAAATTTTTTGTAAGAAAATTTAACCCCGAAACAAAAGATATGTTTGGAGTTGTAATGTATGAAGGTCAGCCTAAGGGCTTTCCAAGAGTTATCGAATCTGAAAAAGCAAGAATAGACAACGGAGTCTGTTACTTTTGGAACGGAAGAGTATCAAATCTTCATTTATCAGGCGAAGACAGCAATTACACTTATTTTAAAGTTCTCAACTATCCTATAGATACTCACTACGTTAATCCAGATCATGTTCCTGACTCTAAAAACTCAAGAACTATGACTATTTTTGAGTTATACGATTTCATTAAAGAGTCAGAAAGCAAAGGCGTGACTGGTAAAATAATGGTTAATAACTGGATAGAACTATGGTCTAAAACTTCAATACCTTTTGCGGGAATAATCTTTGTATTAATCGGTGCCCCATTAGGTTCCCAGACAACTCGCTCTGGCACAAGCATTGGAGTTGGTATGTCTGTCGTTATTATTTTTATATATTACATACTATTTGCAACAGGAAAAGCCTTGGCAAAAGCAGGAACTCTTTCACCTTTTCTAGGTGTCTGGTTATGTAATTTTGTAATTGGCGCCATAGGCATTTGGTTAATATTTAAGTCTAAAGCATAAAAAGGAAACACAAATCTATGAAAAAACAGCTAATACAGCTTATTCAAAATATAATTAACCAAGTTCTCAAAAATCATGGAATAGAAAATGATTCCGCTATTGATGTTCAAACCCCACCAGACAGAAAAAATGGTGATTTTTCTATAAATGCAGCAATGAAGTTTGCTAAGGCCTGCAAATGTCCGCCACAAAAATTAGCAGCAGAAATAGTTGCTCTTTTAGAAGCAGAAACACAATGGTTCTCAAAAGTAAGCATTGCTGGTCCTGGATTCATCAACATGTATCTGTCTGATGAAATCATTGAAAAATACTTTAACGAACTTTGTAATAATAAAAATATATTAACAGCAGCAGTTAATGAAGTAGTGCCGACAGTAGTAGACTATTCCAGTGTTAACATTGCAAAACAAATGCACGTAGGTCACTTACGTTCTACTATTATTGGTGACGTTTTATCAAGAGTTATTGAAGCATTAGGAAATCCAGTCATTAGACAAAACCATCTTGGTGACTGGGGTCTACCTATGGCAATGGTTATATACAAAGCTGAACCAATTATTCGTAAAGCAGAAAAAGACGGAGTATCATTAGAAGAAGTTCTTCCTTTAGCTGAATTAGAAAAGCTTTACAAAGCAGCTACAGCTGAATGTAAAGAAGATCCTAAAGTTGCAGATACCTGTCACGAATATCTTGTAAAATTACAACAAGGCGATAAAGAACTATTAGACCTTTGGAAGAAAATAACAAGGGTTTCTATGGCTGAAGTTTATCGTATTTACAGATTGTTGAATGTAAAACTTACTGAAGCCGATGAAAGAGGCGAAAGTTTTTACCGAGATATGCTTGCAGATACCGTCGAAGAAATAAAAAAGAGCGGTTTATTAAAAGAAGATGCCGGTGCACAATGCGTTTTCTTGGATGAATTCAAATCAAAAGAAGGCAATCCGCTTCCTGTTATAATTCAAAAATCTGACGGTGGCTATAACTATGCAACTTTTGATCTTGCAGCAATGAGATTCAGAACTCATAAGCTTGGAGCAAAAAGAGTTATTTATGTAACAGACGCTCGCCAAGCCTTACATTTCAAACAAGTTTTTGCTACAGCCAGAGCAACAGGAATTTTAGCAGACCCCAATGTAAAATTAGAACATGTACCCTTTGGCAGCATATTAGGCGAAGACAACAAACCTCTAAAAACAAGAAGTGGCGAAAATGTAAAACTTGCTGAACTTTTAAAAGAAGCTGTAGATCGTGCATACAATGTTGTAAATGAAAAGAACCCCAAACTTTCGGAAGAACAAAAAAAAGATGTAGCTAGAATGGTAGGCATAGGAGCAATAAAATATGCCGATTTATCCCAGAATCGCAATAATGACTATGTCTTCTCTTTCGACAGAATGTTGGCTTTAAACGGTAATACTGCACCTTACCTGCAATATGCTCACGCCAGAATATGCTCTATATTCAGAAAAGCAAATGAATCCATAGATACTTATTCTGCAAAAGCAAAAATAAGTGCCCCAGAAGAAAGAGAACTGATGTTAAAGATTATGGATTTAGAACAAGCTGTAGTTTCTGTAGCAACAGATTTAAGACCTCACGTTCTCTGTAATTATTTGTATGAACTTTCTGTTTGTTTCTCTTCTTTTTACGACAAATGCAGTGTTATGAACTGTGAAGATTCTTCAATAAAGGCTTCAAGACTTGAAATCTGCAATATGACCCGAAAAACTCTAGCTTATGGGCTTAACTTGCTAGGAATAGAAGTTCCTCGTGAAATGTAATTTACTAATACAAAGGCAAATATGACATATTCTCAAAAAGACTTAAACGCTCTAGAACTGGAATTAAAGAAAAATCCAGACAACTCATCAAGCTATGTAAATCTTGCTGACTGTCAGCTCGCTTTAAACAAAAAGCAACAAGCATTTTCCACTTACAGAGCAGCAAAGATGATTTGCCCTAACGACCCAATTATTATGCGTATGGGGGCAAAAGTTTTTGAAGCATTAGGCAAAAGGGAAGAAGCAGTAGATTGTTTGCAAAAAGCTTTGGAAACAGGCGACAAAAAAGTTTTTGATGCAGAAACAATTTCTCATTTAGCCGAACTTCTTTATAATTCAGGTAAAAAAGATTCTGCACTTTCTTGGCTGAACAAATTAGTTAAGATAACTGATGAAAAGCCAGAAGTTCTGATAAGACTTGCTCAGATTCATTTAAGCATAGGCAATATATTAGAATCTCAGAAATATCTGAAAGAATATAAATTAAAAGCCGGTGCAACTCGCGAAATGTATTTGCTGATGGGCAATACAATGTTAGCAAGAGGTTTTTATGATGGAGCAGTAAAGAATTATACAGATGCCGTAGAAAGCTTCCCAGAAGATGCTGATATGCATTCAGGCCTAGGGAAAGCCTGGTTAGGTATGGGTGAAACAGATATAGCTCTTAAAGAGCTATCTAAAGCTATAGCTTTAAAACCAGGTGATATAAATATATTACTAGAACTTGGCAAGCTTCAAAGCCTTATGGGATTAGCTGATAATGCTGATGAAACCTTCGAAAAGATAGAAAATAGCAATTTAGAAAATGGCGAATGTCTTCTAGATATTGCACAGCATTTTTATGAACGTAAAAATTATATAAGAGCTCTTAAATATCTAGAAAAAGCAAGAACCTTAAGTCCATTCCATTCAGATATTTTAAAGCTTTTAGGAAATATTTGTCTTAAAATGAGGCGTTACGAACAGGCTTTAGAAGTTTTCACAAGTGCCACAACCGCCGACAATACCTTAATATGGGCTTATGAAGGTATGGTTGAAGCATCAACTTCCTTAAATAAATACGATATTAAGGCAGAAGCACAAAAAAGTATTCTTTCTCTAAAAGAAGCTACCGCTGAAGAATGGTGTGATTACGGGGAAACATTAATTCGACTTGGTCAATTTGAAATTGCTCAAGAAGCTTTTGAAAAAGCATCAAAAATTGATCCAACTTGTTTAAGAGCCTATCAGTCACCAGAAATAATTAAACTAGAAAAAGCTCGTGCAGAAGGCGAAAAACTTGCCAAACAAGGTGAAGAAGCCTTAGAAAAACGTTTTTACATGACTGCTACAGAAAAACTGGAAAAAGCCTTGTCATTAATTCCAGATAACCCCAATTGGGCGAAGTTATTAGCAAAGATTTCTTTGAAAACAGCAAATATAGAAAGAGCTTCACATTTGCTTTCTGTTGTCAGAGAAGCTGAACCAAATAATTTCGAAGCTGGTTATGAATTAGCACGAACTCACGAATTTTTAAACAATATAGAAATGTCCATTGAGCTTTTAACTGCTCTAACTAAAGAGTTTCCTTTCGAGCTTAAAGCCCATTTGATGTTACTTAGATTAAAACGTTGCCTCATCAAAGGAACAAGAACAACTGCAGATATGCTTGATTCAATCATAAGAAATATTGATTCCGATTTAAGCAACTTAAGAAGAGAATCTCCTGTTCCAATGTTAGTAAAAGGCTATGCTTACTATATTTTCTCTTATCGCTCTAATTATCAGCTAGAAGCTTTAAGAAAAGCAGAAGTATGCTTTACAGATATTTTAAAAACTTTTGGAGAAATTCCAGAAGCTTTTTATGCCTTATCATTAGTCGAAAGAATAAAGGGCAACTTAGACAAAGCTGTCGATCACATGAAAACTTACGTTAATCTTGCCCCTAATGATGAAAAATCTGCTGAACTGGCAAAAATGTATGATAATTTCTGTAAATATGAAGAAGCTAAAAAACTATATTCCAGCTTAAAAGAAAAATGTCCTGAAAATGGCTACTATCATAAAAAATATGTCGAAGCAGTTGCAAATATTCAGAGTAAAACAGGTAAAAACGACTTAATTAAACTGCTTTCAGAATTACATAAAGAAATTCAGTCTAAGCCAAATTCAATTTGGCCTATTTACGAGACAGCAATTGGGCAAGAATTTGCTTATAAATTTGGTGAAAAAGGCAATGAATGGCAGAAACGTTCATTACTTAGCTGGAGAAAAGCAGAAAGTCACTCTAATTTTAACCACTGGGGTCTTTGGGAAATGACTCGTAGTCTTTTAGATAATTCTCAAGGAAACGAAAAAGTAAAATTAGCGACTTCCCTGAAAAAACTTATTGAAAAAAATATTAGAGAAATGCCAGACAGCTTTGGTGGTTATTTGACAATGGCCAGATGCCTTTTAGCTTATAATGATTTGACAATTAACGAGAAAGCGTTAGATTATCTAAAAAAATCTTGGTATCTTAATCAATTTTCTGTTGAAACTGGTGAATTACTTGCGGAAACCGCTAAGAGTCTTGGCAAATCAGATATAGTAGACGTTGTTGGTTATAACGTGGTATTATCAGAACCAGAAATTGCTAATACTATCTTTAAATATTTATAAATTTGGTGGCTTATAAAATTGAACAAAGAAATTGAATATATGTTAAAGCATCTGCCCGAAGATGCAACCTATATAAAATTAAGGCTTAACGGTAATTCAGATACTTTGGCTCTTGTTAGAAAAATAATAGATGCCTCAGTAAACCACTTATCGCTAAAAGCCTCTTTGCTAAATGACCTTAAGCTTGCTACAACTGAAGCTTGTACAAATATTATCAGACACGCATATAAATTTGACTCTTTAAAATATTATGATGTGGAAATCAAAATCAGCGATGAATTGCTTTTAATAGAGCTTTTATATTGCGATCCAGGGTTTGATCCTGAAAAAATTCCTGTTCCAGATTTGAATAAAATGAATGAAGGTGGATTAGGAGTTTATATAATAAAAAATATCATGGATTATGTAAAATATACTACAAATCCAGAGAATGGAAATGTTTCCTTGAAGATGGTTAAACTTTTGAACTCATTACCAAAGGATAGGGAGGCCTAAATGAAAATAGATTGCCAAATAGATAAAAATGCAAAGACCAAAACATTTGTTCTTGAAGGTGAACTTGACGTTCATAACGTTAAAAATCTCAAGTCAGCCGTTTCAGAATCCTTAGAAAATCAAGAAGGCTGGACTTACATTCTTGATTTAGGTGAAGTATCTTATCTTGATAGTTCTGGACTTGGCATGCTTGTTTATATTAAAAAAGAAATTACCCACGAAGATGGCAATTTAAAGATTATAAACATTCAGTCTCAAGTTTTTAATGTATTTAAACTAACTAGACTAGATGAATTTTTCGATCTATCAATGAAATAAATAGGTAATCTGGAATATAAATAAATGAATGGTCGATATTTCATAACCTTTGAAGGACCTGAAGGCAGCGGTAAGTCCACACAAATAAAATTGCTCCAAAACTTCTTTAAAGATAAGGGATTTGAAACTCTTGTCACAAGAGAACCTGGTGGAACAAAACCAGGAGATTCAATTAGAGAAGTTCTTATAGATAAGTCATCTGGAAATCTTGAAGCAGAAACAGAACTATTTCTAATGCTTGCACAAAGATGTGAACATTTAAGAAAAGTTATTAATCCTGCTTTAGATGCTGGCAAAGTCGTACTTTGTGATAGATACTTCGATTCTAGCGTTGCTTATCAAGGCTATGGAAGAGGGTTAGGAGCTGAAAAAGTCCGTAAAGCCCATGAAAATTTTCTCGGCGACTTTTTGCCAAGTATAACAGTTTTATTACAAATTTCTCCCGTAGAAGGTTTAAAAAGAGCTAATCATGGCGGGACAAAACAACTAGACAGAATGGAATGCGAAAAACTTGATTTTCATGAAAGAGTTTATGACGGATATAATAAAATGGCTGAGATGGAACCAGACAGATTCATTAAAGTTGAAGCAGTAGGTGAGCCAAACTCTATATCAAAGCGTATTATAGAAGCTATTTTAAATAAATTTCCAGAGCTTCGATAAGTCTAAAAGTAATTGTTTAACTAGTTACCTATTTTGTGTTATCATTATAAAATAAATTTTAGCGGAAAAAGATGAATATAGCCTTAAGATTAGTTTTATACTTGCTTATACTCTGGGTTGCGATTTATGCCATAACCTGGGGTTTAGGTTTGTACTTTAATGTTTCAGTATATCTTTTAGGCGCTTTTTCTTCTGGAGTAGGCGCATTAGCTTCAGTTGCCTTAGTATTTATATTCGTTAAAAAGAAAATAGAAAAACCCATAGAAAAGTTTGCTGAAATCGCAGACAACCTAGTTGATGGAAACGATGTTGAAGCACTAGAAGATTTTAAGATTAGTGAAATATCACAGTTCCAAAATAGTTTCAGTAAAATATTTCAAAGTCTTGTGGGTTCTCATATAGCTATTGAAGCTCATATAAAAACAATAGGTGAAATAAATAAAGAACTTAACGAAAAAGTTGATTCGCTATCAGCTCTTTATTACGCTAGTCAAGCTATGGGCGGAAGTCTTAATATAGATACTCTAGCCCGCAATTTCATTACTATTTTCAGTGAAAGAATCGGCATTGACGGTGCCGGTCTTATGCTTTACAGCGAAAAGAATGATTTAGTTAGTGTCAAAGATGTTATAGGCATCTCACCCGATCTATTTGGAAAATTCAAATTTTATTCTGATCACAGTGTTTTAGCTAATGCTTTTTCTGATAGAGGTTTTTGGGAACCAACAGAACAAGACATAAACATGCTTGTAGCTGAATTTGAATGTGATGAAATACGAAGACTTAGACTTGTCTTTCCAATGAGAATTAAAGACCACTTTGTTGGTCTGCTTCTCCTTACAGAAAAGAAAAACGGTGAACCCTATTGCCAATCAGATTTTGAACTATATCAAGCCATAGTTGGCTTAGCAAGCACTTCAATTAATAACGCTATGCTATTTGAACGTTCAGAAGAAACAAAGAACGACTTAGACCATAAAGTATTCAACCTTATGACCTTACAGCAAGCTAGCAAAGTTCTTTCTTCAACACTTAACCTTGAAGAACTTATCAATATCTCAATAGATATGTTCCTAGAAACTGTTTGGGCCAATAAAGGTGTTTTAATGCTTTCTTCTGATGAATCTTCTCAGTTAGAAGTAAAAGCTTTTAAAGGAATTACAGAAGAAGAAATAGAAGCTTTGAAGAAAAATCCAGCAGAATCTTGGGTAATGACAGCCATAGAAAAAGAAAGAAAGCCTATCTTTGCTAGAGAATTATCAGGTAAAAGCTATCAGTCTTATACAGCATTGAACAAAGAATTGCCCTTCGCTGTTTATATACCAATGATTAAAGAAGGCGAATTATACGGTATAGTAAAAGTTGGACCTAAGATTAACGGTGAAGCATTTACAGATAATGATCTTGAATTCTTTGAAACTCTTGCTTCTCAAGCTGTTATTGCCTTTGAAAATGCTAGACTTTACTCTTTGGCAATTACTGACTCAATAACTAAACTTTATGTTCACAGATACTTCCAGTTCAGACTTGAAGAAGAAGTTGCAAGAAGTAGACGTTATAACTCAACAATATCATTGCTTATGTGCGACATAGACCATTTCAAGAACGTCAACGACACATACGGTCATCAGCAAGGTGACTGCATACTTAGAGAAGTTAGCCGTATTATTCGTAAAAATGTTAGAAACACTGATATCGCCTGTCGTTATGGTGGAGAAGAATTTGCTATTATTTTACCAGAAACAACTCAATCAGATGCTAAGATAGTTGCTGAAAGAATTCGTCGTGACGTGGCAAAATGTGATTTCCCATCTATTATGCCAGGTCAACCACCAGTACATTGTTCAATTTCAATTGGTGTAGCAGGATTCCCGCTTAATGCAGACAACAAAGACCAACTTATCCAAAAGGCTGACGCAGCTCTATATAAAGCAAAAGATGGCGGACGTAACCAGGTTGTTCTTTGTGGGATTGATGATTAATGCCAGTAAAAATCAATAACTCCACAATAAACAATACTGCTAGTGGCGGAATAAAATCTTCACAATCCTCAACTTCAGTTAGTGGAGCTAATGCTTCCAATTCTTTTCAGTCTGTATTCAAAACAGCACGATTAGATAATTTTAATGGCAGCATGAAAGAGCTGCTAGACATAGTTAGAGCTAGAGGAGATGCTTTTATTCACGCTCCACAAGAAGAATCATTGAGCAGTTACAGAGAATCAGTCAAATTATTTTTAAATAGAATTAAAGAAGAATTTTTATCTCTCAAAGAAGAATTTGGAAGCAGTCGCGATGGAGAACAAAGAGTTTATCAGCTAGTAAATAAAGCAAATGGTCAAGCTGATGCCATGACAAAAGAAGCATTTACACAAGATAAAGCTCTAGACTTATTAGCTAGTCTTGACGATATTCGCGGATTAGTTATTGACGTAATAGGATAAAAACAAAAAACTTATCTATTAATAAATATTACAAAACATTAATTACTTCAGCAGTATAAACAGAGTTTTCATAGTCTTCTACCATTATTTGAACAGATAAAGTATTTCCGATTTCAGGGATATGCTGTTCCTCATTAAAAATAAGCATATAGTTATTACCAGTGCTTTCATCATAAAGCATTGCCTGTTTATTCTCTACACTAACTTCTGTAACGACACCCTTTACTGTTATTGGCTCTGTCGGTAAGAAATCAGCATATTTATTTTCTTGAACATTCGATGCCTCTGTTTTTTTATTATTATCTTTATTATTTGCATTTCTGTAAAACCAAGCATTAGGAGCCATAAAACCAAACCAAATCAATAAAGTGAGGAATAAACCAAAACTATGACAAATAAAAGCAAATCTAACAAGCTCTATTTTTTCTTTACTATCATCTTTCTTGAGTAGTCTTTGAATATTTTCAAGTTTATATGCTTCTCTTTGAGCCACATTAGCTTTTTCTTCAGACCAACGAGCTTCGGCAGTTTTCCAATAATCCTCTTTTTTTCTACCTATATTCTGCAATGCTAATTTTTCAGAATATTTAGTTAGAAAGAACTTAAGCTCAGCTTTTTCGCTGGCATTAGAATCCATATAATAGAAATATAATTCATAAAATATTTCTTCATTAGGATAAGCAAATAAAACAGTAAAAAGTTCTTTCCTTATATCTTTATCTTTTTCAACTTTAACTGCACTGACTAAAATATCGCTTACAGAAGCAAAATCCAGGTTTTCCAAACAAAACAAAGCACTTTTACGCTGAGATGCTCTAACAGAAATCATCATCTGACCAAGCAAAGAAAGAACTTGAGCTTTATCAAACAAAGCAAATGCATTAACTGCCGCCAATTTAACCTGATCAGAATCACTCTTCATTAAATTTGAAAAATATGGTTTCAAGGCTTCCTGATTAATTTTTGAAATACACTCTATGGCAGCTTGTTGAACTTCATAGTCCTGAGATTCCAAACAACTTAAAACAGAGTCTGTTTCTTTTTCACTACCGTATTCTTTTATAAAACCAATTATTCTAATTTGTTCTGAGCTTGGAAGATTTTTTAAATCAGTTAAAAGATTTTGAATTATTTGAGAATAATTTTCTTTATTAATAGAAGCATACATCGCTTCTCTACTAGTTTGAGAATCTTTTTCTTTCTTATCCTCGGTATCTTTAACCTCTTCTTTTGATTCTTTTGTTGGTATTTCAGATTGACTAGAAGATATAGAATGTAAATATAACCTTACCTGATTTACTACTCTCTCATCTTCTTCTGTATTTAAATACTCATCAATTATTACCCCAACATCAGGCACATTCTTCTTTTTTAATTCACATAGTTTTAATGCAGCCTTTAATCTTATGGAAGAATCCTCTGAGCCAAGCATAGCTGAAAAATGGTTAATATATATTTTAGTCTTTTTACTTTCATATTCTTTTTGAAGGTTTTTTAATTGTATTTCAGGAGGATTTTTTTCCAGTTTGGTTTGATAAAGAGAATTTAAAACCCCAACAAGAATAGAAGCTATAAGATTTGATCTTAAACCTTTAGTTGCCTGTTTTGCTTCAAATAATCTATAAGCGGTTGCTTTATCTGGATTAACCATAAAAACCACACCAGCTTTTTGAATTAAGTTCTGGTCTTGCTCCAAAGTTAGATATTTTAATAAAAATGCTTCAATTTGATTAAATGGGAAAAAAATAGAATTATTTAAAGCAGCTTCTCTTTCTATACTCTTTTTGGAAAAAAGCAATGCTCCAAAATACCTTAAAGCTTCGCTTTTATCGAACCTATACATGGCTCTAGTTGCACGAGAACGAACCCAAGCATTCTTATTTAAAAGTAAAGGGACTATTTGAGCCTTAAGAGTCTGGGGCTCTTCTGCTTCTAGAGCTTCTATTGCTGCACAGACAACAGAAGGTTCGTTTGATTTTAATTCTTCTAATAAATTACTCAATTTTTAATAGTTCTGTTTCTTTATCAAGAAGTGTATAACCACTTTTAAAACCTCTGGCTAACTCAAACATCTGCTTCGCAGTAGCCTTGTCTTTAACTGAATACATAAATAGACCTAAATTACGTAAAATATATCTTTGAAGTTTATGTTTCTTATTTTGATAGAAAGCCTTCTTGAAAGCTTCTTCAGCAAGTCTTCTCTGCCCTTGTTGCCAAAATATCAATGCTCTAATATTATTCGTAGATATTTTCAAATAATCAACATAGGCCTTTTTTAAGCTTGAAGATTCTTTTTCAAGCAATTCTAAGAAATTTAAAGCAGCCTGATAATCTTGTTTTTTCCAAGCATCTACAGCCAAAACATAAAGACCATTTAAATAATCAAAATGCTTTTTAGCCAAATCAACACCATTACCAGCCAGCTTATCAGCTAAACTTTCATCAGTTTTTAACAATTCTGTTAATTTATTGTACATTTCAACATCTGTCTGAGCCTGATGAAGACTAATCATTGAATCGCTATAATAAGCTGGTCCTCTAAACTTTTTGTCTGGAGACATTTCGTCAGCATAACTAATCCACATATCACCAGAAAGAGGATAAAAGGATTCTTCTGGGAAAATAGCAAATGATGTATCTGCATATCTTTTAGTAGGACTTGGCCAAGCATTTACACTTGCCTTTAAGCTATCTGCTATTTCTTTTTCAGGAATAGTTTTATCTATTGCTTGATTAATATTAGATTTAGGAATATCAAATGTTGCTTCAATAACAATAGAACCTTGAGTTAATTCTGTTTTAGGAAGTATAGAAAATTCTAAACAATCTGTCTTACTAGAATCAATCTTTTTAAGTTCTTTTGTGATTTTATCAGCTTGCCATCTGTCTGGCAGAATTAATCGTACACTGATGTTTTTCAAATCACCAATAATAGCCTGAAGTTCAACAGTTAATTTAACTGTTTTACCTACAACAGGTGGTGCATCTAAACTTGCATTTAGCTTGTACCATTGAGGAACTTGAACAGTAGCCGCATTTGCGCCAGATACCACAAACAAAAGAAATAGAATAATACTTAGTCGAAATATTAATCTTTTCATTTATTTTTCGCCTCAATAAGCATTTTCTTAACTTCTTGTTCTTCTATTTTAAATATTTTGCTTGCAGCTATTAAAACTTTCTTTTCCGAATCTTCTAAAACGCCATCACGTAAAGCAGCTTTGCACAAGTTTTTAAATACTCTCTTAGGATTGAATTTTCCTTCTTTTCCCTTATCAAGTTTTCCGTTAATTGCAATCTGAGTACTAACGTGGTTAAACATTTTTTCATAGTCTGAATCCGAAATTTTAAGGAATTCCTTAAGATTATTCAGGAATTTCTTTTCAGGTTCTTCTATATCACCATCTCTCATAACTTCAAAAAGAACTAACATGAAAAATTCTTGAATAGTTACTGGCTTTACTCCTTTTAGTGGAGACTTGTAATTATCATTTAAAGCAACTCCCTTTGTTTCTATTTTCTTTACAGGAGCCGAATTTTGAGAAGATTGTGCATTATCAGAAGCAGCTTTTTCAGATAAAACAGGTTTTGGAGGCATAGTTGCATTTTTAGCTTCCGCCATCAGTTCTGCTGTAGATTTTGGCATCAATGAACTTTCTGATTCTGATGGTAATTTATAATTCTTTGCCTCTGCCATTAATTCTGCTGTAGACATAGGTTTTAACATAGGCTCTACTTCTGCTGGAGCTTCTGAATTTTTAGCTTCTGCCATCAGTTCAGCAGTAGACATTGGTTTTAACATAGGTTCCACTTCTACTGGAGCCCCAGAATTATTAGCTTCTGCCATTAGTTCAGCAGTTGTTTTGGGTCTTAAAGCAGGTTCAGATTCTGAAGGCAAACCAGTATTATCCATTTCAGCCATTAATTCGGCAGTTGTTTTGGGTTTCAAAGCAGGTTCAGCTTCAGCAACAGATATAGGCGCAGGAGTATTATCTACTCCTGTCATTAAATCTACGTTACTAACTACTGGTTTCGGTGCCGGAATATCATCTACACCCGTCATTAAGTCTACATTACTAACTACTGGCTTTGGTGCCGGAATATCATCTACACCCGTCATTAAGTCTACATTACTAACTACTGGTTTAGGTGCCGGAATATCATCTACACCTGTCATTAAATCTACGTTACTAACTACTGGTT
>CAMJNS010000021.1 GCA_946407375.1 uncultured bacterium | reverse complement strand
TTTACAGAGTTGCTGGCGGCAGAACCAGAGCCTGAATTCACATACCCGCCATAAACATAATATACTATCCTTCCGCCTATCATTGTGACACTAGCTTCTTTAACTTCTTCAGATTCTTCTTTATGACCATAGACACTACCAGATACATCTGAATCAATCGTTACATGATATGGCGTATCGCCGATATAATCGTTCCCATCAAGATGGCCACCCTGGTTTACCGCCAAAGCGCTGCCTGCACCTGCAAAAACTGCTGTCGACACACATAGTGCTGCCACAGCCCTGCGTATGGAGCGGCTACTGCCGCCCTTGCTGTAACTTTTTGCAAATTCGCTTGCGACTACGTAACAATGTTTTGCGTTGTTCCAGATAACCTTAAATATCTTGTTCATCTTATGATCTTCTCCTCTTATGACACACACTCGGACTTATTTTAGCACAACCAAGGTCTGAACTCAATTTTTTAGGGTGAAGAGAAAAATTTCACGCACTTAAAAATTTTCAAACTTTTTTGTCCATTTTTCCGTTTTCGGTTGATTATTTAATGTGAATTATAAAATAAACGTTTTTATGGTTGTTGGTAATTATTGTTTTTATTGTCGCTAACGCAGGTTTGTGTAAAATCTTCAGTTCGAGTCCTATATAGACTGCGTGGCAATACATATAAAACAATTATTATCAGCAACAAAAAGGAGAAAAAATGTATTACTTAAACTTTTCAAACAAAACTCTTTCTGATTCTTATTGTTTGCGTGAAGAAACCGCAGACTACAAAGCAAACCGTCAGTATAAAGACAGCCTGTTCCGGTTCATTTTCGGTCGAGAAGAGAACAAGGAGAATCTTCTTGAATTATATAACGCATTGAATAACTCAGATTACAAAAATATAGATGATTTACAGATTAATACTCTGGATAATGTTATTTATATGAGTATGAAAAACGATGTTTCCTTTATGCTGGATAGTCAGATGGTGTTATTGGAGCACCAGAGCACTTTCAATCCCAATATGCCTTTACGTGGCTTTTTATATTTTGCCAGGCTTTATGAATCATTGATTTCTATAAAGATGGACAGAAAAACAATATACTGGCCAAAGCTTGTCAGAATACCTACTCCGCATTTTATAGTCCTTTATAACGGTGAAGACAAAGATATAGGAGACAGTATTACTCTGAAACTATCAGATGCTTTCGAATATCCCGATAAAACAAAGAGCTATGAATGGACTGCGACAATGATTAACGTAAACTATGGCAGAAATAAGGAATTATTGGTAAAATGTAAGAAGTTAAGAGATTATTCTTACTTTGTTGATACTGTTAGAAAATTCTCTAAAAAATTTCATTTTTCTACAGCTGTTGATAGAGCAGTAGAAAAATGTATAAAGGAAGAAGTTCTTGCCGACATTTTACAGAAATATCGTTCGGAGGTTAAGTCTATGCTTTTGACTGAATTTGATGAAGAACGCGAATGGAAGCTTATTGCTGAAGGTTTCAGAGAAATTGGCTTTGATGAAGGAATAAAAGAAGGTATAGAAAAGGGTATAGAAAAAGGTATTGAAAAAGGAAGAAAAGAAGGTATAAAAGAGGGTATAGAAAAAGGTATTGAAAAAGGTATTGAAAAAGGTATTGAAAAAGGTAAAAAAGGTATTATAAAAAATATGCTTTCGAACGGGTTTACAAAAGAAACTATTATAAAATCAACAGGGATTACTGAAGAAGATTTCGATAAAATTATAGTTTCTTGAAATATCGTGCGGAGGTTAAATCTATGCTTTTGACTGAATTTGATGAAGAACGCGAATGGAAGCTTATTGCTGAAGGTTTCAGAGAAATTGGCTTTGATGAAGGAATAAAAGAAGGTATAGAAAAGGGTATAGAAAAAGGTATTGAAAAAGGAAGAAAAGAAGGTATAAAAGAGGGTATAGAAAAAGGTATTGAAAAAGGTATTGAAAAAGGTATTGAAAAAGGTAAAAAAGGTATTATAAAAAATATGCTTTCGAACGGGTTTACAAAAGAAAAAATATTACAATTAACTGGCATTTCTAACGAAGAATACGACAAGTTGATTAATTGAATTTTATAAAGTTTAGGGGAGTTAAGAAAGGCCCCTTTCGTCAGGCCAAGTCTGACACTTCCCCCAACAGCTTTCGCTTTGGGGGAAGATCTTAAAGATGCGCCCCGACTGCGCAACAGCCTCACAATGACGTATAAAATTGCGATCGAAGTGACGGGGAAAACTGTGGTTTCTATTAAACCTCTTTCAAGGCATCAATATCATTGTTTTTATATGTCTTTTTTTTAATCAAATTTTCAACAAATGTAAAAATCATGGGATAAATAGCTATGATATATAACATCATACTAGTCCATTGGCACATTCTTGCATAATAGTTTGGCAGAAAATCGTAATACAGACCGCCCAATTTGTAATAAACCAGATAAGTTGTAGCAACCCCGACTATTGCTCTAATGATTTTACACTTTGTTGAGCAATCTGTAGAAAAATCAACATAATGTTTTTCGATAAACCAGCCTAGGTTGAAACCAAGCCATACACCTATTCCTAAAAAACCATCTTTTACCATCTTCTGAGGGTCTACAATTAGTTTTCCTTCTGCATCTAGTGCCGTAGGATAATTCTTTAAAGTGAAATAAAGAATAGAAACTATTGTTATTATTATTGCATAAATAAGTAGTTTGAAATCGCTTTTTTTATCCTGGTTTGCACGATTTATAAATAAATATGACCAATACACAGAAAGCGAACCAAGAATAAAACCAACTATAACATCCTGAGGAGTATGAACTCCCAGATAATTTCGAGAAAAAGCAACTACAAAAATACCTAACAGAAAGAGTATAGTGAGAAATTTATGTTTAAACCAAGAGAGATAAGCACAGCTAGCAAAATAAGAGGTTATAACCTGAGTATGTCCACTAGGGAAAGAATAGCCTGACGCAGTTCTTTTTGCATCTACAATCCTATTGGCAATCTGAATCATTGGTGGTGTTATTCTAGGATCACGAATCCAAGGACGATAAATACAGAAACTAAGTTTAACTATTGCATTTGTTAGGCTTGATATAGAATAACTAGTTAATATGAATAACCCCGCTTTTTTGTTTACACACCAAAATAAACACATAAAAATAGCTAAAAGCCAGAAGCTGATAGCATAGTTAGAAATCTCCATCATAAATGGGTTTAGACTGTCATTTCTAACATTTTCTTGTAAATATAATAAATACTGTAAATCCAATGTAGATTATTCTCCAATAAGTTGAACTTGGTGTTATTATATCATATTATTTTGATATATTCATACTAAGGAGTCAAAATGGCTAATATAGTAGTTTCAGGTTTGATAAATATAGAAACTTCCTGTCCAATAAAAGAGTTTCCGATTGAATATTTTCCTATTGATTATCCTTTTGGAAAAGTTAATTCTTGTATTTCAGGCGTAGGTTTTAATCTTATAACAAACTTGAAACAACTAGGCAACAACATAACATTTATTTCACTATTAGGTGATGATTTATTTGGAAAGCTTATTTTTAACGAATTAGAATCAAAAAATATACCAACAAAGAATATTTATAAAATTCTATCGGCTACTCCACAATCAGTAATACTCTTCGATTCATTAGGTAAACGTGAAATATACTGTGACCTTAAAGATTACCAGGAAGCCGCTATTGACTTTTCCCCAATAAAAAAAGAATTAGAAAAAGCAGATATAGTTATTGCCTGTAATTCAAACTTTAATAGACCTCTTTTAAAATTAGCTTCTCAAATGAATAAAAAAATAGCAACTGATGTACACGTTTTTTCCAATATTGATGATGAATATAATAAAGATTTCTTGGAAAATGCCAATATACTTTTTATGTCAGATGAGGGTTTAAAAGACATAAATATAAAGGATTTCGTATTAGAAATACATAGCAGATTTAATAATGAGATTATTGTGGTTGGTTGTGGAAACAAAGGCGCACTGCTATTCGAAGCAGATAATAACGAATTTACAGAAATTCCTGCGGTTTACACAAGACCTATTGTAGCCACATCTGGAGCTGGAGACACATTATTTTCCTCTTTTATTCACTTTTTTGCTAAAGGGAATAATCCAAAAGAAAGTTTAAAATTGGCTTCTATTGCTGCTTCCTATAAGATTGGAGAAGCAGGTTCATCTAAAGGATTCTTAAATGAATCTGGCATTTTTGATTACTTTAGACAATTATTTTGAAATATATTTACTCTAGGTTATAATAGTCTTGAAACGTGGTTTATTACATTTGAATAAATAATAAAAAGTATGAAATCAGGAAGAGAATTATATTTACAGTTTTTTAGATACTATCATAGTTTAAAAAATATGAGGTTAAGTCAGATTTTTAGCTATATAAGCTTTAAAAATAGGCGAAGAAAGCTTTGTATTATTAAAGCAAATAGAGTTTCCTTTATGGCTGAAAGCCTCAAAGAAAATATAAAACTTGAAGAGAATCAAAAAAGTATAGAGTTTTGCTTTTACAATCAACCATTTAGCCTTTCATTAGAGGATATGAAATGGGAACTAAAAGATTATTACTATAGTCTTGGAGAATACTGGATAAAGGAGTTAAATTCATTCGATTATTTAAACTCAGAAAAAGACAACCATATAAGCGACAACCAGGCTTATTATCTAGTTTTAGACTGGATTTCGAAAAATACTAATGAACATTCCGACAATTGGGAGCCCTACACTTTATCAAAACGTCTTACAGCTTGGGTTAAATGGCTAAATAACAATAACATTCCTTCTGAAATCCTTCCAATAATTAAGCTTTCTATAAGTTTGCAATTAAAACGACTTTTTGTAGACTTGGAATATCATAAACCAGGTAATCATTTACTAGAAAATATCAGAGGTTTTCTTTTCGGCTGTTCATCAATAATTAATTCAAGTCAGTATTTTAATAATGAAGTTGAATATCAACTTGAAGTAGCTCTAGAAGAAGCCAAAAAACAGCTAAATATTCAGATATTAGATGATGGTGGGCACTTTGAAAGAAGCCCGATGCATCATTTCTATATGTTAGAAGCAGTGAAAGATATAAAAGAATTATCAAAGCTAATTACAAAACAAGTCTTTCTAATTCCAGAAATACTAGAAAAATCAAATCAATTGGTTAGTTTATGTGAAGAAAAAATAGAAAAAATGACAAAATGGTTAGAAATAATCACTATGTCAAATGGTTTTATAGCTCAGTTTAATGACAGTTCAAGATTCAAAGGCTTAAAACACACTTTTGATAATTACTCACAATTATTAGAATCATCTGGATACTTTGTAAGGCATAAGAATAACAACTCATTCATTTTAAGTTGTAGTTCTCCATCGCCAGCCTTTCTTCCAGAACATAGTCACTGCGATATTCTTTCTTATGAGCTCACGATAGGCGGAAAACTAGCAATAATAGACAGTGGTTGTAGTGGATATGAAAACGAAACATTAAGGCTTATGAGTAGAGAAACGGAAGCCCATAATCTTCCAATGGTTCAGCATCAAGAACAAAGTGATATTTGGGGAATGTTTAACTTCGGCAAAAGGGCAAAAATATTGAAACGGCTATATAATGATGAAAATTCCAAGTTAGAATTAAGTATTGAAGACCAATTCAGACAAATCTTCAATAGAACAATAGTCTTTTCCAATAACTCTATAGAAATTGCTGATAGCCTTAAAAAGCGAAGGATGGAGGGTTGTTTTATAAGTCTGATTCATTTAGCTCCAGAAATAGAGCCTAGCATTACTCTTGGAGAAAATAATACAAATATCGTAACTTGTAAGATGACCGATGAGATAAAATTTAGTATAATAACAGAGGCTAATATAAGAATAAGCGATTACATCAGCTTTCCGGAGTTTGGCAAGTCTATTGGTGCTAAAATGCTTATTTTAAGTAATAAAGATGCGGAGGAACTAAACTATGTCATCAAATGGTGAACCCAAGAAAATATTAATAGTCTCTCAATACTTTTTCTCTTCATCAGAAAAGAATTATGAAGTTAAGGAAACAATAGAAAAACTTGCAGAACAGGGTCATAGCATAAGCGTTATAGCGAGGAAAAATTCTTCCGATACTCCTTTAGAAATAAAAAACACTACTTTTTATTATATAGACCAAGAAAATTTTAGCAGTGGAAGCGAATGGTCATATGTTTTCCAAAACATTTCTTTTATGTGGAAAGCTATAAAGATAGGCTCTGCAATAGAAGGCAATTTTGATATGGTTATTGCAACAATTCCAACAGACTTTGCAGCCATAGCTGCCGATATTGTTGCTGGGAAAAAAGGAGCTAAATTATATCTAGATATAAAAGAAAACTGGGTAGAAAGTGCAGTGGCAGCTAAATTTATAAATAGTGGCAGTCCGATTTATAAAGCTGCGATTATGCTCGAAAAGTATATCAATAAACGCGGAGAAAAGTTTAGTATTTAAAATAAAAAAGCTTGGGAAAATCCCAAGCTTTTTTATTTTACTCCCATTTTTAAGGGGGAGAGATCAGCGAGTCGCAGAGAGGTTTTTATTACTCTTACTTAACTACTAGCATATCATTGTCTACGGCAATGTTAACTGTAGTATTGTCGCAGATAGCACCACCAATCAAGCCCTTAGCAAGAACTGTTTCCAATTCCTTCTGAATTAATCTCTTCAGAGGTCTTGCACCATAAACTGGGCTGTAACCACGTTCAATGAGCCATTTTCTTGCATCTTCAGTAACATTTAATTTAATCTGATGTTCGTCAAGACGATTCTGAATTGCTCCAAGCTGCAAATCGATAATCTTATCGAGTTCTTCTCTCTTTAACGGTGAGAAGAGAATAATATCATCAACCCTGTTGAAGAATTCTGGCTTAAAGAAATGTTTAACTTCGTTCATGACATTTTCACGAGCTTCTTCAGTAATAGTATTATTTTCATCTAAGCTTTCAATCAAGGTTTGAGCACCAAGATTGCTTGTCATGATAACAACAACATTTCTGAAGTCTACAGTTCTGCCTTGAGAGTCAGTTAAACGACCATCATCAAGCAACTGGAGAAGAAGATTGAATACTTCCGGGTGAGCCTTTTCGATTTCATCGAAAAGAACTACTGAATAAGGTTTTCTTCTAACTGCTTCAGTGAGCTGACCACCTTCTTCATAGCCAACATATCCCGGAGGCGCCCCGATAAGACGTGATACAGCAAATTTTTCCATATATTCGCTCATATCAATACGAACTATGTTTTCTTCTGAGTCAAAGAGAGACTGAGCAAGAGCTTTAGCCAATTCTGTCTTACCAACACCAGTTGGACCTAAGAAGATGAATGAACCTATTGGTCTGTTTGGATCATTAATTCCTGCTCTAGAACGCAATACTGCATCAGAAACAAGGTCGACGGCTTCATTCTGACCAATAACTCTCTTATGGAGCTGATTGCTTAAGCGTAAAAGCTTTTCCTTTTCGCCTTCCATCAACTTACTTACTGGAATGCCTGTCCAACGGCTGACTATATCAGCAATTTCTTCTTCGGTAACTTCTTCTCTAACCAGTTTGCCAGTCTTTTGTTTTTCTTTTAATTCGGTTTCAAGAGCTACCAACTGTTTTTGAGCTTCTGGTAAGCGACCGTGTTTTAATTCTGCAGCTTTATTAAGGTCGTAAGCACGTTCTGCTTCTGAAATATCATGATTGAGTTTTTCAATCAATTCTCTTTGAGCCTGAACTTTCTTAATAACACTGCGTTCACTTTCCCACTGGGCTTTCATTGCATCGCCCTTAGTATTGAGGTCGGCAAGTTCTTTTCTCAAAGTTTCTAACCTACTCTTACTTTGAGCATCTTTTTCCTTAACCAATGCAGCTTCTTCGATCTGCAACTGCATAATTCTTCTTGTTACTTCATCAAGTTCGGCTGGCATTGATTCGATATCTGTTCTAATCATTGCACAGGCTTCATCAATAAGGTCTATTGCTTTATCTGGTAGGAAACGGTCAGAAATATATCTGTCAGAAAGTGTTGCTGCGGCAACCAAAGCTCTGTCTTGTATTTTAACACCATGGAATACTTCGAATCTTTCTTTCAAGCCTCTGAGGATTGAGATAGAGTCTGTTACATCTGGCTGTTCAACAAGAACAGGTTGGAAACGTCTTTCAAGAGCGGCA
Source organism: uncultured bacterium (assembly GCA_946407375.1). Lineage (GTDB taxonomy): Bacteria > Muiribacteriota > Ozemobacteria > Ozemobacterales > Ozemobacteraceae > RUG334. The sequence goes on along the minus strand of CAMJNS010000021.1, from coordinate 25,260 downwards.
TCCTTTTCGATGTATTTTCTATATTCATCAAGAGTTGTTGCACCGATACAATGGAGTTCACCACGAGCAAGCATTGGTTTCAACATATTGCCTGCATCCATAGAGCCTTCTGTTTTACCAGCACCAACGATAGTGTGCAATTCATCAATGAAAAGAATTATTCTGCCGTCACTGCTCTTAACTTCTGAAAGAACGGCTTTCAAACGTTCTTCGAATTCACCTCTGAACTTAGCACCAGCAATCAAAGCACCCATATCAAGAGCAAAGATTGTTTTGTCTTTCAAGCTTTCTGGAACGTCGCCATGAAGAATACGCTGAGCAAGACCTTCTGCAATAGCAGTCTTACCAACACCAGGTTCACCGATAAGAACTGGATTATTTTTTGTCTTTCTAGACAAAATACGCATTACACGTCTAATTTCGTTATCACGACCTATAACTGGATCAAGTTTGCCTGCCTTTGCCATGGAAACAAGATCACGGCCGTATTTTTCCAAAGCTTCATAAGTCTGTTCTGGATTTGCTGAAGTAATACGCTGATTACCTCTTACTGCTGTCAATGCCTGTAAAAACTTATCTCTAGTAAGACCAATATCAACAAATATCTTTCCAACTTTTGTTGAAGCACCGCTTTTTAATATAGCAAGAACAATGTGTTCAACAGAAAGATATTCATCTTTCAAAGCCTTCATTTCTTCTTCTGCAGCAACAAGAACCTTTGAAAGTTCCTGACTGACATAGAACTGGTCTGGAGTCATACCAGGGCCTGAAACTCTTGGCAATCTAGCTAATATTTCATCCAATCTACTCTTTATGGTAGATATAGGAATATTCATATTGTTAAACAATCTAGGAATAAGATCTGTTTCATTGGCCAACAAGGCTACCATCAAGTGTTCAGTTCCTATTTCCTGATGACCGCGTTGAACAGCTATGTTTTGAGCAGTCTGCAAGGCTTCTTGAGACTTCATTGTCATTTTATTAATATCCATAGTTGTTACTCCTTATGCTATTTTTATTGTATACCACGAGCAAAAATGTCATTGCGAGGTGTCGTTAGACACCGTGGCAATCTAGTCATTCTTTCGTAGTTGTAGTAACTGTTTTTTGTTGTTTTTATTATTAAGATTGAGATATAAGATACAAGACCATAACTTGAGATACAAGACAGAAGACCATAACTAGAATCTTGTAACTTAAATCTTATAACTTGAAACTTAAACAACAATAACTACGCTTGCGTTAGCAAGCATAATTATATTTGCAAAGGCTATGCCAACTTTATAATTTGCTTTAAAAACAGTATTAATGCTACTGTAAAAGTTTTTCCATTATAATAAAACCATCGCATAAGCGACTTGCTACGTAACGTGACGTTGAAAAGGTGAAAGGTGAAAGTGGAAAGTTGAAAGTTGAAAGTGAAAAGATATTTGATATAATATTTTTGATGGTAATCGTTATAGGGAGTTAGAAATGAGCATAGACTGGGATGGAGTATTCATAGCAGGCTTTTTTACGGGTTTATGCCTATTAGTAGTTTTATATGGAAATCAGTCTTTTAAAAATGATGTAGCTAAATTTGCAGACTTTTGCAAAAAAAACGGCTTTGACTTTGAAGAAAATCCTAAACCAATATCACAAAACTACAACAACAATTACTACAGTAAAAAAAGTCTATTAAAAGAAATATTTTCTATAAATCCTACTGGTGACGAGGGACTAACCTTTGATGTTTTCAGCAGAAGTGATGATTGCGATTTTACCTTAGAAATGGGAAAACGTGATGGTGACTTTAGTGTCAAAACATTAAACTATTTCTGGTGTGTAGGAGGGCGAGGAGGTAGAAATACTAACTGTGGCAATTATATTCTTTGCCAAATAGAATCAGAAAAACTTCAACTTCCAGAGTTTTACTTAAGAAATAGAATTTATTCAGATAATTTTTCAGCTTTAAAATACAATGTTAATATTGGGGAAGATAATTCTTTTTCAAATTTATTTGTTACTCAAAGCTTTGATCCAGATAATACAAAAGAATTTTTTAGCAACAAAAACGTCAAGAATGCTTTCAAAAAATATTATAAAAAGAATTATTACTATAAAGCCAATGGGAAATATTTCTTAGTATATAAAAAAATCACTTTTGGTGATGCTTTATTTGATAATGGTATTTTTCAAAAAATACGCTTAGAATTAATGGAAGCCGGATTGGATATAATTAAAGAAATCGCTCCTTGAAGCACCTGATAACCATACTTTAACTTAATACTATAATTTAATTAACAAATCTCAGTATTATTATCTAGCATACTTTTGAATATTTCCAGAGCATTTTTCAACAAATCAGTCTTTTTTTCAATTTTGTATTGTGCAAAACTTACAGAATAATAAACCATGAAACAACCTCCTTTTGCCCTATAATAATAATTTTTTTTATTATTTTTTAAAAATGCATTTCTTATTCTATTTTTAAAAAAATCTTTAACTTTTGCAACATCTCGACTTTCAATAGTAAAAGTATTAGAGAAAGCCTTATCTTCTTCGAATAGACTACTAGAGGTTTTAAATGATGTATCAATAAAACTACTACTTCTCATGTAAAACTCAGGAATCGAAATATCTTTATTATATAAAATACAAAAGATATAAGCTCCGATATTACTTGCTCTGTCACCGAATGAATACTGTCGAGGTCTCCAATTATAATTAAAAACACTTACTTCTATGTTATCTAATAACTTGAATAAACCACAAGTATATTCATTAATTTCTCCTTTTTTTAACTCGTCAATAAATTCATAATGACTAGCAAATCTAGCAGGAATCAAGCTATAAGCTTCCTGAGATTCGAACAATTCCCTTTTTTCCCCATCTAATTTATTTATTATTTCTTCATTTTGTTCATATATCTCATTTTTCATTTTATTTATTTCTAAATCAGTATCATCAAGAAACTCTTCATCAGGAAATTCCATATTTACAAAATCAATTTTATCTACATATATAAACCCATTATCTTCTGCATATTTTTGGACTTTTTTTAAAACGCTGTTGTCATTATTTGTAATTATCAAAATTAAAGGTAAAGAAATAATGCCAAAACCAAAAAAGACAGCTAATAATTCTAATAAACTGCTAAAAAATTGAGTCATATAGTCTCCAAATCATATAATTTATATAAAAAACAAGTATATATAAATTATAACTATAAATCAAAAATTCTTATTGACCAATATAACTAAAATAGCTTATAAAATTAATCATGACAGAATTTTAGAGAAAAATAAAATGGATAATCGACCTATAGGAATATTTGATTCAGGAGTTGGCGGCCTAACAGTATTTAAAGAAATACGTAAGCTTTTACCCCAAGAAAACTTAATATATTTTGGAGATACTGCAAGAGTTCCTTACGGGAACAAATCTCCTCTTGTTGTTCAAAAGTATTCATTAGAAATAGCCAAATTTCTTGAAATGCAGAATGTAAAAATGATAGTTATTGCGTGCAATACTGCATCTGCATTGGCTTTGTCTTCCTTAAAAAATGAAGTAAGAATTCCGGTAATTGGTGTTATAGAGCCAGGAGTAAGAGCTGCGATAAAATCAGCACAAAATAACAGCATAGCTGTAATAGGAACAAAAGCTACTATATCTTCTGAAGCCTATCAGAATCGTATAAAACGATTAAGAAGTTCAATTAACGTAATAGCTATTCCTTGTCCTCTATTTGTTCCAATAGTAGAAGAAAATCTTATAAATACAAAAATTGCAAAAGATGCTATGGAAATGTATTTATCTGATTTAAAGAAAACTAATATAAAATCGGTTATTTTAGCTTGTACTCACTATCCTTTATTAAAAGAGCAAATCAGCAATTTCTTTGATAATAAAATAGAATTGGTTGACTCTGCTTATGAGACAGCAAAAGAAGTAAAAGAAACCCTAGAAGCAAGAAGAATCCTTACAGAACAGGAAAATAATGGCAAAGAAACATTCTTTGTATCTGATAGTCCTGAAACATTTTCAAATATTGCAGCTAATTTCTTAAATAGACCTATTGATGGTAAGTGCATATTTCATCCCTGGGCAGAATTCTAATAATAGAGCAACGTAATGGAAGAAGAAACCACAAAACTAGGTAAAATCTTATATAACCTTATTGATGCTATGTTTTGGGTTGCTGATGAAACTGCCAGATGGTGGCAGATAAGTAAAATATCTATCCAAGTAAAAACTTTTAGAAGACAAAAAGCTGCTCTTAATAAGCAAATTAAAGAAAATGAACAGAATTCTATTGGAGTAAGTGTAGCCCAAACAGCGGAATTAGCATCTTTAAACGAAAGTATATCAAAACTTGCGGCTAAAGAAGATTTTTTGAGAAGCCAATGTTGGGCTTGGACCCCCCTATTTGATTTTTCTTTGATTTTGTTACTCTTTTTATATGGTGTTTTTTCAATTAATCCTATTCAAAATATTGTTGACAGGCACAAAAGCAGTATAGGTGTTTTTGGTGGTCAAATAAGCAGAGTTAGAGAACTCCCATTTCAAGGTCATAGCATAATATCCGACTCCATATGGTTTAATAACAAGCTTTATGTAGCAGGCAACAATGGAGTTACAGAAATAAACACAATATCAGGTCAGGCAAACGCTATAAAAGATTTACCCAAAGATTATTATGCAAAAGATTTGCTTATATATAATAATCATTTATTAATTTCCGGATATCCAGGTGTATATGAATACGAAAACAATAATGTTAAACCACTTATTCAGAATAGCAAATTATCAAATATGCTTATTAATTCATTTGCTGTTGTTAATGAAAAAAAGAAGCAGTTTTTAATAGGAACATTGGGAGACGGAATATTCAGATGTAATGAAGAAAAAATAATCCCCATTCCTAAAACAGAAGATTATATTGTTAAGAATTTCGGACATCAGAAAAAAGAACTTTGGATTTTGCACGAAGATGGGATAATTACAGGCAATTCTGATAAATTAGGAAAATTAGACCTCCAAGTTTTAGCTGGCAAGAAGCCTAGATGCATGATTACAACAGATAAAAATGTATTTATAGGCACTGATAAAGGCGTAGTTCTTGGTATTAGAGATTCTAAAAACTGGGTATGGACTATGCTTTCTACTACAAAACCTGGTTATATCAATGACATAACAAATGCAGGTGAAATATTATTTATTGCTTCAGAAGAAGGTGTATTCAGATACTACAAAGGGAAAATGGATAGATTATCAAGCATACCCACCTACTCTCTTTGCTTATGTGATACTTTTCTTGCTGCTACAGGGAAATCTTCAGTTCTTTTATATTATTTTGATTTTACAGGCAACATTGGAAACACTTCAATATTTGGAGTTGTTCCAGAATTAGGAACATACACACCAAATCTGCCTATTACAACACTATCAATGGGTAATCGTCCTATACAAACGAGAATGCCAGATTATGGACTGTTAGAAACAGACGGCAAACAAGCATTAGGAATAAGTCAGGCACAAACTGAGGATTATGCACCTGACAGAAAACCCATGATAGAACTTCCTATTGAATTACAAAGACCTGTTTTTTCAGATATTTCTAAATTCAATAATAAATACTACCTTGCAACTACCAACAGGGGCATTTGGGCCTTCGATGGTAAGAACTGGAATCAAGTTAGTCATAATGGCAAAGGGAATGCAAACAAACTATGCAGTAATCAGAAGCATTGTTATGCATATAGCAAAGATTCTGGCGTATATGAAATATTAGACAATATAGCAAACTTAGTTATAGACCCAAAAGATACCGCAAACCTCAGATATCTAAGTATTTGTGAAAATGACACACTCTTGTTGCTATATGCTGATGGCAAAGTAAAAACCTTTTCTAATGGCGAATTGAGCCTAACCTTTACTATTCCGAATGAATTTATTGATAACTGTCATTCTGTCTGGAAAGTTTCTAATCAATATATCGCTGTTCTCAATCAAGGAATTATGGTTTATGAATCTAATGGGAAATGGAATCTCAAGATTTTCCAAGGGATTATTGATACTGCTAGAATATCAGACATAATTAACATAGAAAATAAAAATCTTTATATAGCATTAAATGACGGAAGATTTTTTGAATATTCAAATAATAAATTAATGCTTTCAGGAATTATTCCTGATCACCCTATATCAATTAAGTATTCTGAAAATTTGTGGGTTTCAAGCGTAGATTCTATTTATGTAAAAGAAGGCAATGGTTTTGCACCTGTGACTTTTAAAAGTGGAGATAGAATACTAGGAGCTTTTACTGACAAAAACAGTAAAAACATCCTGGTATTTACAGCTTCAGGTCTACGCATTCTAACTAGATAACTAGGTATTTATAAAAGTCAAAGGTAGAGACTATATTTAATAATTTGTAATCAAACAAAATACTCAAATAAAAGAATTAAGCTGACGATAAGAATAATATATATCTATTTAAAGAATGAAAGTTTATGGAAAAAGAATACCTTCCTGTATTTGCTGAAGAAATCTTCATCGTAAACCTATATGGGACAGATGAAGAAATATATGAATTTAATGAATTGATGAAAGAGACTCATGTTGAAAAAAACTTGATGTCTATGACTCTCATCATTGAAGAAATCAAGCGCCGTAACTTTCTAAAAATAGATTGGCAATGTTGTTCCAAATGCAGATACTATGCTAACTGCAAAATCAATTGGTACAGAGGTGAACGCCATATGAACAATCGCCACTGCTGTACTTATTGTCAGAATTTTTGGGATTGTCATAGCAAGTTCTGCAAACAGAATAATATAAAAGATGATTCTCCAGAAATCTGTAAACAAAAACATGCTTAACAATTCATTTTTTAAATATAAATATACTTTCATTCCAACTTTATTATTTCTATTTTTATTATGTTCTAGTTCAGCTTCTCACGCAGGTTTAAGTCTTCAAGGTCCATCAGGTTTTGTAAATGTACCTTCTTATAAAACTGTTCATGAAAAAGAAATTGAGTTATCAGTCAGAACAAGAATGTATGAAAGCTATAAAGGTGACAAAGAAAAAGACGGCTATATGACAAGCCTAGCTTTTGCTTTTTCCCCTATTCGCGACATTGAGTTTGGTATAGAAGCCGATTTAGATTCTGAATCAGATAGAAATAACGTAGAAACGGACCCAAAATTAAATTTTAAAGTCAGATTACCCTCTGTGGGTGAAGGTGAGTTTTCACAAATAGCTTTTGGTGGAGTATTTGATACCAATCCAAACAATTATCACACACTATATTTAACCTTCGGTGGTCTAGGTGTAGGCTGGAATTTTGGTGGAAATGAAGGAATCGGAACAGCTTCATTCGGGAAATATAATAAAAATAAAAGAAAACCCGATGAACTCTGTTTATTATTTGGTGGAGAATTTCCTGGAAGAAAACCGGGAGAAAGAGGCTATAAGAGCCAATATGTCCTCGACTACAATGGAGACGTAGTATCTTTAGGTTGGAGATACTATTCTCATCGTGGTTTTTCCATAGACATATCAGCATCGACAAAAACCAGCTATGATGGTTTTTACGAATACAAACCATTGATAGTAGGTTTTGGAGCTAATTTCTAATAATAAAAAGCAAAAGCTTGTTCAACCAATTAGTGCTTCAACTAAGCCGGGAATAGTATACTCTTTAGCTTTTACCAGAATATTAAACCCATATTTTTTACAAGTTTCTTCAGTAACAGGTCCAATAACAGCCGCAGGAACATTTTCAGGTTTGATATTGCTATTTTTAATCATCTTTGCAAAACCTTCAACAGTAGATGAACTTGTAAATGTTACATAATCAATCTGATTCTTTTCAAGAGACTCAACCAATTCTTGACTAATATTACTTTCATAATCAGTGTGATAAAGCGGGATTATCTCTACCTTATGCCCTAACTTTTTTAAAGCTTCAGGAAGAACTTCTCTAGCTATTTCTGCTCTTAAAATGGCAACATTAGCATCTTTTATATTTTCAAAAAATGGGACAATGCTTTCTGCCACATATGTTTCAGGAACAAAGTCAGCGATTATTCCTTTTTCTTTAAAAGCTTCAGCAGTTGCAGGACCTATACAGATAATCTTTTTTCCGAATAAAATACGCAAATCATTCTTTGAATCAAGAAGCTTCTTAATAAATGTTTTAACACCATTTACTGAAGTAAAAACCAAATGGGTATAATCCCGGTTCTTTTCTATAAAACTATCAAAAGCCTTGTTATCTTCAATTTCTGTAATTTTTATAGTAGGACATTCTATAGCATCAGCACCTAATTCTTTTAATTCTGACAATAAACTACTTGCTTGTGCTCTTGAACGTGTAACTATTATTTTTTTGCCAAAGAGTGGCAGTTTTTCAAACCAGTTCAGCTCAGAATGAAGGTCTACAACTTTGCCAACAACAGTAATACAAGGAGGTTGTATGTTTTCTTTTTTTACAATTTCTTCCATTGTGGCTAGGGTGCCAATATAAGTTTTTTGTTTTGGTAAAGTACCGTTTTGAACCATAGCTACAGGAGTTTCAGGATCTTTGCCTTCAGCCATAAGATTCTGGCAGATTTTCCCTATATTTTTTACACCCATTACAAATACAACTGTCCCTATTCCAGCTAAGGCTTTCCAATTTAAATCACTAGCTTCTTTTTGAGCTTCGTGGCCTGTTATGATAGCTAATGAAGTAGTATATCCGCGTTGAGTAATTGGAATTCCAGCATAAGCAGGAACAGAAATAGCTGATGTAATGCCAGGAATAACTTCTACTTTTATTCCTCTCTCTTTCAAATAAAGATATTCTTCACCACCACGACCAAAAATATAAGGATCTCCACCTTTTAAACGAACTACTATCTTAAATTCTTTTGCTTTTTCTGCTAAAAGTTCGTTGATTCCATCTTGGCTGAGTTTGTGATTTCCAGAAGATTTACCAACATCATACATTTGACAATTGTCAGGAACTTCTTTTAAAAATGCAGAAGTTCCAAGTTGATCATAAACCAATACTTCAGCTTTTCTAAGAACTTCTAAGCCTTTAACTGTTATTAAACCTTCGTTACCTGGACCAGCCCCTATTAAATATACTTTAGAATCTTTCATTGTGGCACCTTTTGCAATGTACATAAAAAATAGATCTGGTGGGACTCGAACCCATGACACACGGCATGTGACGCCGTTGCTCTACCAGCTGAGCTACAGATCTAGCTATATAATAGCACGAGACCTGTGTTTTGTAAATGTAGAGTTATTCTTTTGGGAAATCGGGTAAATTATCTATAGGCTCAAAATCATTATCTTTAGCAAATTTATGTTCTTCTGGGCTTCTGAAAAATTTTGCATATCCCGCACTTATATGACCACCAATGAGTATTATACAAGACGACAGATATATCCAAAGCATAAAAGCCACAACTGTTCCCAAAGAGCCATAAACCAAGCTATAAGAGTTCGGTCCCTGTGTAAGATACCAAACAAATGCTGATTTTGTAACCAACATAGCGATACCAGAAAAAGAGCTAGCAACAATAGCTTCTCGCCAAAAAACCTTACAATTAGGAATATACTTATAAAAAAGTATCAGCAAAGCAAAAATGGTAATAACAGGCAAAAATTGTATTACCAAATGCTGAAACCTATTTGCTCTTATAACTAAAGAAGTAAAAAATCCAGGGAATAGCCTTGGAACAGCATCTATAACAGTAGTTGCAACCATTACTACTATAAGGAAAACAATTACTACGCTTATTGTGAGTAACCCAATAAATCTATCAACCAAGAAATGACGACTTGTTGCAGGTGGCCAAGCCATATTGATATTTTGAGCAAAGCCAGCAAAAACAAGAGTTGCAGACCACAGCAAAATAGCAGTTCCGACATAACCAACAGTTTCACTTGCCTTAATTAAATGCTGAATGTTTGCCATTACAATTTGTTCAGAACCTGGCACAAAATCTTTAGCCCACTGAAGTATTTGATTCTGAACTTCAGCACTTTGAATAAAAGCTGAGTTTAACGCAATCAGTAACAAAATCAAAGGGAAAAATGAAAGAATAGCATAATAAGCAATTGCTGCCGCTGCTTCCGTAACTTTTGTTGCTGCAGCTCGGTTGACAACATGACAAATAAACGAGATAAATTGCTTTATCATATTTGCCTCTTAGAAGTTTTTAAGCTCGTAACCATCTCTAAGAATAGATGATAGCTTTTCTCTGAATAAAACTTCAATCTTTGTGCTTTCAAAAGTTCTATATTTATAATTGCTCTTGAACTCTTCTAGAACCTCTTCTTTTTCTTCTGTTCCATAAATTTCTTCTTCTAATTTTTTGAGACCTTCAGTATCATCAGGAGAAAGTCTTGCTGATTTTATGGCAAACTCTTTATCACATCTTTCTTTATCTGCTTGCTGTTTTGCATCTTCTAAATAATCTAAGCAATCTTCGTAAGAACTAAAGCCTATTGCTTCACTTTCATGATTTATATAACCGTTTGCCACAACTGTAGCCTGCAATAAAATATCGTTTGAATCAATTTGATTATTATGGTGCTTACCTATAGCAGGGAAAAGATACTCGGGTAAATTTAGAGTATTAGCAAGAAGTAAACCGGCTTCCTGATGATTAAAACCTAGAAATTGGTTTTCGGCATCACAGGTTGTTATTTTTTTAGCCTTAGAAATATTTCTACAACGTTCATATTCTTTTGGGTCATAATAAGCCATTACAAGTGAGCCTATATCGTGCATCAATGCTGCCGAACGCATTCTCCAAAAAATATGTGGGTTCGTTCCAAATAAGCTTCCCAACACACCAGCAAGAATTGAAGAGCGTCTCAAATGGCAAAGCTTATCTCTTTGATTACTAAAAACCCTTGTTAAAATAGCAAAAACTTCCTCTATAAGAATTTGTCTGACCCCTTCTAACCCCACAAAAGAAACAGCTCTAGAAAGGTTATCAAAAGGATTGCTTATAGCCTTTTCCATAGAATTGCAAATAGTTAAAATTCTATTGGTTATAATAGGGTTTTGTTCTAATTTTTTTACTATATCTTGAAAATCTAATTTATCATCTTTCAGATACTGTAGATACTCAAAAACAGGTGAATTCATTTCTGGGAAAGAAGAAATTTGCTTTATAGCCTTTTCGACCCCTGGTTTATGCTTCAATCTTAACAAAGCTGATTGTAAGTTTGGCAAAACAGGTATCGGAGACATATCAAACTCTACCTGATTATCGTTTTCAATAATAACTGTAAGTTTTTCTGGGTTTTCTAGATTCTGAAAAAATTCTTGAGTTTCTACAGTAAGTTTGCCCGGATACTGCAATTCTAAAAATACGATTGGGAATTTTGTCATCAGTGTTTGCAAAGAAGGTAGAAGTTTGCTTTCTGCAAGCACTGTTTTGTTGATAATTACTTCTGGAACTTTATTCTGAAATAACTTTAATTGGAAAGGAAAAGTATTATTAGTATTATTATCAGCCACTATTTATACTTCTCCTTTCCCTTACCTCTTCTCTCTTAGCTCTTTTACAAATACACACTAAACCCATGTTCTGGGTTTTGATTATTTTCTGTAATTAATTCAGGTACTACTTCTATTAAATCCCTCTGAAGCAAAAATGTCAAATCATCGGCAAGACCTATTTCAATAACGTTTTTACCAGCACCAGACATTTCCAATAATTTTCTATCATCTCTATAATAGCCAAAAATGCCTAAAGCAGCCTGAGCTCCATCACCTAAGACAAACTCTTTATCTGCTGGAATTAAAGAAACTAGTCTAGAAACTAAATAACCAGAGCAGTAAGCATCATCAATAGCAAACTTTTCTTCACGTCCAGCACAAACAAAAGAAATATCTTTGTTATGAGCCACAGCATAATCATAAGCTTTCTTTACAACCGCTCTTGCATTCAAAAAACAGCCTAAATAAACTTTTGAAGCCAAAGTCACATCGGCAATAGCTCTTGTCCCGTTGCTAGAAGTAAAAACAATGGTTCTACCAGCTAATTCAGCTCTGTAATATTCTGCTGGACTATTTCCGAAGTCAAAACCTTCAGGAGGTAATCCTTTTCTTTCACCACAAAGCAAGGGATGAACAGTCAACTGTGAAGCAATTTTATTTGTGTTTTTAATTGTTGTAGTTAATATAAGAGTTTCCGGCTTTTTAGAACAAATAACCGTTAAGCTGGAAGAAGCTCTAATTACATCAACTACAACACATACTTTGCTATCTATTGCCTGAACTTCAGATGGAGTGAATGCTACATCAATCAGCATATTGTTCTCCCTTAAAAGAACGATAAGCAGGAGGTATATTATGAGCTTTAAAGTAGTTATCTATACGGTCATAATATTCCTGATTGGTGCGTTGATTAAGAATAAAATCGAATGTTCCAACTGAACGACAAACCTGAATAAAATCGCTTAAAAAAGTGAATACTGCATTTGCATTTGCTTCTTTAGCAATTCTATAAGCATTTTGAGCATCAATAAGGTCTAATATATTAATAGCCCCTCTAGAATAAGCATTTCTTACAGCTTCAAGAGCTTTTTCTGCAAATTCTACTCTTTGTCTAGACATCTTTATTGAAATGAAAGAAGTTTTTGCATTTTCTAATGCAACTCTTGTTTGCAGTTCGTGCTTTTGCATCAAATCGTCACGTCTGGTTCTCAAAGCATCAAGCATTTTGTCTGCTTCTCTTAGAGCTGCACCTGTCAAAGCACCGTCAAACAATGGGAAAGTAAGACTCATAGCTACAGACCAGTCATTATCGTCTGGGAATTTGAACATTGAGCTTAAAGGCAGATTAACATCACTCATTCCAAGGGGTCCTAGGGCATTTAAACGAGAAAGAGGCAAATTAACATCGCCAATATAAGGTTTGAGTCTTCCTTCACCCTGTTTTTCAAAGGTTCTTGTAAAATTAGCAGAGATATCAACTGTTGGTCTGAACTGTCTTCTTCTTCTGTGAGCTCTTCTCATTCTTGCTGTTGCATCTAAGTTTTTATTAACAGCGGCTATTTCAGGTGAAAAAGCGAATGAATCCTCAACCAAGAAATTACTGAAGCAATCGAAGCTCTGAATATTATCAATATATGGAGCGATTCTGTCATAATCGAAGAAGAAAATATTAGAGAAAATATCTTCTTCAAGAGTATTAAATGGTTCGTCTTGTCTGTTAGACAAAGCTTCATTTAAAGCAAGTTCTGATTTTCTCTTGGTAGCATCAGCTTCGATAACAGCCTGTCTAGCAGTTGCCATCTGAATTTCCCATCTGTATACTTCTGCAGGAGCGGCAGTGCCAACGCTTTCACGTTGTCTAGCTATTTCAAGATTTGCTCTAGTAACAGCTAAGTTATCTTCTTGAATATTTTTCAAAGTTTTTGCTTTTAAAACATTCAAATAAGAAACTGCAGCTTTCTGAATAATATCAAGCATTAAACCGCGTTCTTCATCTTTTTTAGCAGCTAAGAAGTATTTTTGAACATCAATGTTAGCCTTAGCATCTTCACTGACAATCAAATATCTAAGATTAGTTCCCAATTGAGTTGAATGTTCAGCAGGAGTAAAAATAGATTCTGCACGGTCTTCATCTATTTCAACCTGTCTGAAATAGATGTTTCCTCTAGGAACAAGTGCTGCTCTAGCTTTATCTATAGCATGAATATTGGCTTCAATTTCTAATCTTTTTGCAATCTTAGAAAGATTCTTAACAAGGGCAGTTTCAATAGCCTGAGTAATAGAAATTTTTCTAGCAACCTGTTCTTCTTCATTTACTATATCAGCAGTTGTCATAGCACTGAAATTTGGATAAATTCCAACTCTACGACAGGTTTCCATATTGATGGTCAAACGCTGATTATGAGAGAAAGAAGTCGGGAAAGAAGAAAGATCTTCTTTATACAATACTCTAGAAAGATTATTTGCTAAACGTCTTGAAAGCTTTTCTGTATCAATACCAGTAGCTATGGTGCACAATACACCACATTTCAATGTTTCTTTACCAAACATTGCCATTGTAGGTATCTTGAGTTCGTTAATGCGAGCTATTAACATACACTGATGGTCATCTGGCAAATCAGGCAATGGAGCTACATATACAGCTTCAGCACCCTTTAAGCTATTGGCTATTTCGCCTGCTTTTATGTTAGATGGCAATAATTTCATATCGACCCCAGCTTTTTGGGTTTGAACTTTCAAACTGTCTGCAAGCTGAGGAATACCATTAAGCATATAGGGACTCATCAAAATATGAAGTTTTTTGAAAGTCTTTATTTCTTGATATTTATCAATGTGCTGACCTATATCGAGATTCATATCTATGTATGAAAGATTCTTAACTCCACTAGTTCCATTTTTCTGTCTGATTTTCTGCATGGAAGCATTATAGATATGAGCAGCTATAACTGGTTTTGGGTATTTATCTAATGTTGCAATGAGATGAGAGGCAACAGGACCGATAGCTAGTATAGCATCAACATTTTTATTGCCCATAAGCTGTGAAATACCAGTTTTGATTTTATTAACATCAAACTTACCAGCTACTCTTATATCATCAGGGAAAACAATTTTATCAGTAGCAAGAAGAGTATTTGGTAATTCTTCTTCTATGTCATGAACAAAATTCAATGTATTATCTGATGGACCATCAAAAACAATGCCGACTTTCAAAGTCTTGGCAAAACCTAAGCTGCTAATTCCGACAAATAAAAAGAAAGCAGCTATTAATTTAAAATTACGAAACACTTTCATATACAACCCTTAGCGAAATAATTTGCCTTGATTCTATCATAACTATTGTAAAAGTCAAATACTTAACAATTTAATATAGGGAAAACACAGAAAAAAAGGCACTTGAATTGATCCAAGTGCCTTTTTTAATCAGTCTTTTATTTAATTTATTAGAGTTGTAATGGGAATTGGTCTGCCAGGCTTTGGTCTAGGAGATCACCTCTAAACCAAGGAGGACAGTTCTTAGAAGTTCTTAAGCTTACAAAAGCTTTAACTATTTCTGGGTCAAATTGAGTGCCAGAACAGCGTTTTACTTCTTCTGTAGCTTCATCAAAAGTTAGAGGTTTACGATAAGGTCTGCAAGAAGTTATAGCGTCAAAAGAGTCTGCAACACATATAATTCTTGCGCCTAAAGGTATTTCTTCACCAGAAAGTTTGTCTGGATAACCTTTTCCGTCATAACGTTCATGATGATGCTTAATTATTTCACAAACAGAATGTAAAAATTCTATTGAATTGAGAATACCAGCACCAATGTAAGGATGAGATTTGATAGTTTCAAATTCATCATCTGTTAAACGACCAGGTTTAAGTAATATTTTTTCTGAAATACCGATTTTACCGACATCGTGTAACAAAGAAGCATGACGAATAGTATCGACTTCAGATTTTGGAAGTTGCATTTCGAGAGCAATACCAACACTTAAATCTGTAACACGTCTAGAATGACCGTGTGTATAACTATCTTTAGCATCTATTGCGGCAGCCAATGAACGTATTGTTTCTAAGTAAACATTCAAAAGGTTATGGTATAGTCTTGCATTTTCAATAGCAATAGAAGCCTGAGAAGCTAATGTTTCTAATAAATCAAGATTTTCAGCGGTAAATGGACCTTTTTTGTCGCTCTTTCTTTCACAGTTGATAACCCCAATCAGGTTGTCTTTGTTAACTAGTGGAGCAGACATGAGAGTAAGGTTTCTTGCTGAGAGTTGGCCAAAATCCTGATAATCTTTACTAGTTCCAGTATCGTCAAGTCTTATTGGCTTATGAGTTGCGGCAGCTTTACCGGCAATACCTTCGCCAACTTTCATTCTAAAATCTTTTATGGCTTCATCATCAAAACCACGATAGACTTCAACATAAAGTTCATTAGTTGAATCATCATAAAGCATAAGACTAGCGCAATCTGCTTCTGTGATTCTTGTTGTCATATCAATAAAATAATTAAGAACAGAATCTAAATCTAATGAAGAGTTGATAGCCTTTCCTAGTTCTTGAATCAAGCTTAGTTCGGCAACTTGCATATCTGTTTTTTCATGTAAACTAGCATTAGCAATAGCTTGAGAAATCTGTCCGGAAATTCCTAATAACAGATTTAAATCATCTTCAAGGAAAGCATCACCATTGCGTTTATTATTTACATTCAAAACTCCAAGAAGCTTATCTTCGTGAAGTAAAATAGGGACAGAAAGCACAGAACGAGTCTTGTAATCCAATCTTCCTTGGCGATTAGAAAAACGATCGTCTTTTGAAATATCTTTTAAAAGAACTGGTTTGCGATTTTTAGCAACCCAACCTGCGATTCCTTCTCCAGATTTAACTTCGATTCTGCCAACCATATTGCTTGGCAAACCTATTGCAGCATCAAGAGTTAGAACATTCTTATTTGGATTATAAGCCATCAAAGAACAGTTTTCGACATCCATAACTTCCTGAACCTGTTGCAATATTGTATCGAACAGAGTAGAAATGTTTAATGTTTTAGAAACTGAAGAACCTACTTTGTACAAAGTAGATAGATAATCTAGCTTGCGTCTTGAATCGTTGAAAAGTCTTTCATTTTCAAAATGAGAAGTAATAATACGCCCTATTGTATTAAGAAGGTCTTGATCAGATTCTGTGATAATCTTAGGATTATCGCAGTGATAAATTGCAAGAGTACCAACAAAACGATTGTCAGCGGTAATCAAAGGAACAACAAGCATTGATTTAGCAAATTGATCCAAGAAATTAACGTGAGCTATAGTTCCGTCATTTGCAGCATCTGTAATCAAAAGAGTCTTCTTATTAGAAGCAACCCAACCATGATAGCCTTTTCCTATAGGAATAGTCAGAGAAGACAATTCTTCAGGTAAGCCATAAGATGCATACATGGTCAATTCTTCTAAATCGCTATTGAAAAGCATAAGAGAAGAAGCATTACTATCTGTTGCTTCACAAGCTTCCCTAAGCATTTCATTGTAACCTTCTCTATCTAAGCTTCTAACAGAAAGTTTTTCAGAGATACTGAAAACTTTTGTCAATTCTCTGAGTTTCTGGTTAGAATCAGAAAGGAGTCTAGAGTTTTCTAATACTCTAGAAACCATTGAAGCTAAAGTATTCAATGAAAGTTCATCAGAGTTAGAAAATGCACTAATTTCTTTAGAATCAACAACAATAACCCCTACTAGGTTATCACCTATTAGTAATGGCATTGCCATTTCAGAATAGATTGGTTCTGGGGTTTCTACGTATCTTGAATCCAATAGAACATTAGGAATATTTAATGATTCTTTGTGTTGTGCTACCCAACCAGAGATACCTTGTCCAAACTGAATTCTAAGCTTTTTTACTTCAAGGGGGTATCTGCCTCTTGCAGCAGCTACTTCAAGGCAATCGCTTTCATCTTTACGTAAAAGCAAAGAACCACTTGTAGCTCCTGTAATTTCAATAGCTATGTCAATAACAAATTCTAGCAGATTTTGGAATTCAAGACTTGAATTCATAACAGTTGAAGCATGTTCTAGAACAGAAAGTATTTTTTCTTTTCTAGCAAGAGTATTTTTTTCAACTGCTAAATCAGCCATTTGGTCAAAAAATGATTGAACAGATTCTTCTGTTCCTTCTAATACACTGTCAGTAACTTCTGGTATATCTGAATTAGGTTCGTGCTTGGAATCTAATTTAAAGAAAGGTCCAATCAAAACCGCACCAAAAGATGTACCTTTATGTTTTAGCTTCAAAACCTTCAAGAAAGAGCCATCTGGTCTTTCAAGAAGTTCAGAAGTAGGATAGTCAACTATTTCAGTTGCATCTGTCAACCCTGGCAAGATTTTTTCTATATCGCCAATAACTACGTCACCACGTTCATTAAAGGGTGTTATATGAAGCCTACTAAGCTTATACATTCGGTTAATAAATCGTTTTAACCGTTCTCGATCACAGACTTCTTCTAAAAATATTTTTTTGACCATAAAATGACTTCCTGCTAAGGCAAGAGGTTATGATTGGTGTGTTCACCACACACCAATTAAACCTATATTAATTATTTTACAACGATTACAGAATTCAAACCTTCGTATTTATTCTTTGTTGTTTCAGTTTTAGAATCTACAACCCAGTCAGTATCATCTACAACATATTGATATTCATAGGTGCCGGGTTCAAGAGCTTTTGTGCATTTCCAAGTGCTACCATCTTTAGTCATAAGATCAGCATCTTTGTTCCAGTTATTGAAAGAGCCAACCAAAGCAACTTTTGTAGCTTTATCGTTTTCATAAACAAAAGTTATTCCATCTTTACATTCAGCACAATTTTTATCAGCGCAAGAAGCACATTCAGCTTTTTCTGCTACTGGTTCTGGCTTATTTTCTTCTTTGCAACCATCACAGGTATTTTCAGTGCAGCCGCCACATTCTGGTTTGTCATTGTTCTTTCTGTTTTCGGCTTCCCACTGTTCTTCTTCTTCAAAGCTATGTTCGCGACCAACAATATAGCCAACGCCAAATACTGCTGCCATTACAAATAGCTTCCACATAAAGCGTAAAAATTTCATTTTTTTACCTCCGAAAAAATTCTAACTATTATTTTATAACCCTAATTGAAGCATACTGCAAGAGTAAAGTTTTTGTACCGACTCTTTCAAAATTTATAGTCACTTTGAAGTCGTCAATAGTGGTTCCAGACACATCTATCACTTTTCCATGACCAAAAACATTATGAATTACAGAAACTTCTTTTTTTAAATTTAACATAGTACCTGGTTCTGTGTCATCTTTTATCGTTTCAGAAACTTTAGGTTTATCTACCCATTTAGTTTGGGCACTGAATGTAAAAGGATTTCCACTAGAAGAAGCAGGCTTTCTTTCAAAAGAATTTTTAGTAGGAAATTGAACGATTTTAGAAGAACCACTACGACTGTATTGGTTTGATCCGAATCTGTTCAGCATTCCACCTGAAGAATAACCTGTTTCCAAATCTTCACGTAAATCTCTAGGAATTTCAGCAATAAACCTTGAAGTTAAACTAGAATCCCATTGTCCGAATCTCATTCGTCTGGTTGCATTAGTCATATATAGCAACTCTTTTGCTCTAGTAATACCCACGTAAGCCAAACGTCGTTCTTCTTCTAGTTCTTCTGTTGTTGTTTCTGAACGCATATGTGGGAAAATCCCATCTTCCATTGCTACCATAAAGACTACTGGGAACTCCAAACCTTTTGCGTTGTGGAAAGTCATAAGATGAACTTTTTGGGATTTTTCATCTATATCATCAGCGTCAGCATGAAGAGCCACATTAGCTAGATAATCATGTAAAGTCAAATCGGGATTATCTATTTCTTGATATCTGATGTCTGAAACTAATGATTCAACATTGTTTTTGCGGTCTTCGCAGGTTTCGGGATCATCTTTTTTCAGATAATCAAAGTAGTCTATTTCGTCAATTATTTCTTTGCAGAGTTCGTGCACATTCATTTGAGAAGCTTTTTCCATAAAATCAATCATTTTCTTGAAAAAGCCACCTATTTTTGAGTTAGGTAATTGGCTAGCTTCTAATGTGACACCATCCCAAAGATTTCCTGAACCCTTTACATAGAGTTTTTCAATAGAAGAATTGCCAATACCTCTTTTAGGAGTATTAATAATACGTTCTAAAGAAATACTATCAGCAGGATTGTCGATTACATGCAAATAAGCAAGAATATCCTTAACTTCACGGCGTTCAAAGAACTTTGTGCCACCTGTAATTTCATAAGGTATTCGCTGACGTTGCAAAGCTTGTTCTGTAGTTCTTGTCAAAGAATTCATTCTATAAAGAAGAGCTATATCACCGTAGTTTCTACCCTTGTTATGTAGTTTTTCTATTTCTTTAACAATCCAATTAGCTTCTTCCCTGTCATCATAAGCTTTATAATACTTTATAAGCTCGCCACCATTTTTGTCGGTCCAAAGTCTTTTGGGATGAACAGAATTATTATGGGAAATAACATCGCTGGCAGCATCAAGAATAACTTGAGTTGAACGATAGTTTTGTTCAAGTTTCACAACTTTTGCACCAGGAAAATCATTGGCGAATTCCTGAATATTACGTATTGTGGCACCGCGCCAGCTATAAATAGACTGGTCTTCATCACCAACAACACATAGATTTCTTGTTTTAGAAGAAAGTAACCTTATAAGCCTATACTGAGCTTGATTTGTATCTTGGTACTCATCTACAAGAAAATATGAATACTCATTTTGTAAGCGTTCAAGCAATTCTGGATTTTGATTCAATATGTAAAAAGCTTTAAAAATAAGGTCATCAAAATCTACAGCATTGTTTTTTTTCAAAGCCGATTGATAAGCTTCGTATACTTTTTGTATTGCTATATCTTGAGGACCAACCCCATTACTACATATTTCAAAGTAATTTTCTGGACCAACAAGTTCGTTCTTTGCTTTAGAAATAGCATCGGCACAAAGAGCTACCGGGAAAGTTTTTGTATCATATTTTAGTTCTTTTAAAGTATTTTTAAGCAATTTTTCGCTATCAGACTGGTCATAAATAGTAAAACCTTTTTCAAAACCAGCATATTTGCTCCAACGTCTTAAAAGTCTGCAACAAAGAGCATGAAAAGTAGTTAGTGTTACTGCTGATGCACCAACAACAAGATTCGAAACACGTTCCTTCATTTCCTTAGCTGCTTTATTAGTAAAAGTAACAGCAAGAATCTGAGAAGGCTCAACATGACAACATTCTATTAAATATGCAATTCTTACTGTAAGCATACGAGTCTTGCCAGAACCAGCACCAGCAACAACAAGCAATGGTCCTTCTGTTATTTGAACAGCTTCACGCTGCTTCTCATTAAGATTTTCAAGAGTAGAATTAATAGAGCTATTCAACTTATTTTCCTCTAAATGAAACTGGGTTTGGGCTTACTTGATGGCGTATAACACATAACAACCCATTGCCCTGTTATAAAATTATGCAAATCATTTACCTGAAGGTCATACAAAGGACCTTCATAATCATATATTTCTATTTTGTTCACAACGTCTTCTTCAATAACCCCTCTAGAATTCATTATTGGAACTAACATTCCTCTTTTTAAATGGGAAGCAGGCAAAACATAAAAAGCTGCTTTTTTAGTTAATTGAATTTTTTTAACAACCTCAAGATTATCTAGATTAGAAACAGTTTTAACAAAAAGTTCGGCTTCTTCTAAATCTTCTCTTGTAACTTCCAAATACCAAAGACCGTGATTTGAGCGTTGCTTTCTAGCAATTTTGAACTGTTCTGCACTGTTTGGGTCGCTGATTCCTTGAATCTGAATCAAATGAGGATAATGACCACTAGCCCCTCTTTCTTTACCGCCAAAAATAACAAACTGAACAGAATTACTGTTAGGATTATCGCTTTCAGAAAGTTTTAAAGTAAGATGGGGGTGTTCAATAAACATATTAGAATCACGAAGTAATTCTTTTGCTCCAACAGGAGTATCAATGCTATCGAAAAGGCTTTTAATATGTTCATCCGTAAGCACAGAGTCTTTATGCTTTGAATTAAAAGGTATATCAGGCAATCCATATTTAGCCATAACTAGCTTATGCATAAATGTGGAATTTGTAAGATTGGGATTATTTTCAATAAGCCAGATTCTATCTGTAACAGAACGCTTACCATCAATATTAGGATTAGGCATCATCATTCCAACAGCTTCGTGTATAAGGTCAGAAGTCAAACCTATTCTAAAGCCTAAAGAAGAGCGTTCATGCAAATAAAGGGAATACATTCTCAAAGAAGGGTTAAATCTGCCAAAACATAACTGGTCAGGAGTGCACCTTAGTACAGCTCCTCGACTTGTAGTTATTTGAAGTAAAGGTGTATTGCTAACATTATTTACAAATACATCTTTTACGTAAGTATCGTTGGTTTCGCCCCAACCAGAAGATGCAACAATACGGGTGTTCTCTCGAACATCCTTTATTTCAAGCATTGTATGCCCACAATATATTTTTGCATCTGTAGGAAGCATTAAATAATTCCCTTTTTTTCTATTTCGTTATGATATAACAAATAGACTTTTTAGGGCAAGAGAAGAATTTTCTCTATTTTCCTTCAATACGCAAAATTGCATTACGAACATCGTTCTGCAGAGAAGAATTGGGGTATCTGTTAAGAACAAGATTATAAGCAGCTCTAGCCTTAGTATAATCTCTGAGATAAGCTTCATAAGTATAAGCAATAGCATACTGAGCCTGGTCAGAAAAATCATTGTTGTAGTAATCATCAATGAGTGTCTGCCAAGTTTTTATTGCTTCATTATAATTTGCAAAACCTTCTCTGTATACAAAACCCATTCGGAAGAATGCTTCATGAACAGTGACATCATTTTGTCTTGTATCAATAATGCGTTGATAGCTTCTTAAAGCTTCATCATAATTGCGTAAACGTATTTCGTTAGTCTTAGCAAGCTTGAGTTCAATATCAAGAGATTCCAAAGAAATCGGATGCTCTGTCACATAATCTTGGAGCAGCCTTAATGCCTTATTACCATCTTTCATTACATCCATATAATGGTCATAGAGCTTTAAAGTATATTCTTTGTAGAGAGGATCATTGGGATTTTCTTCCAACCATTTTACATAGTATTTTGCCGCTTTATCAGCATCTAGCAGTTTTTTCATATTCAAATCAACTAATGCTTTCATTATATCTAAAGTAGCCAAAGATTCGTTGTTTTCTTCCCAAAGATCTTCCATTTCTCTTTCGGCTTTCTTGAAATCCTGAAGATCGTCAACATACTTTTCGATGATTTCTTTGAGTTCTTCTAAAACCTCTTCATCATCTTCGCTATATACACGTTTGACAGCTTTCTTCTTAGCTGGTTTAACAGCTGCAGCCAATTTCTTTTCTTCTAGTCTTCTAAGCTTGGCTTTTGCATAATCATGCACTTTTTTAACTTTGTAATATTCTCCTTCTATAGAACTGAAGAAAAGCTCTGTAAGACTATCATTATTAACTTTATGTTCTAATAGAGTTCCAATACGTAAAATAAGGTCATAATTAGATGCTTTTGGTTCATAAGTGCTAAGAAGCATATCGAGATAACCAACAGCTTTGACGTATTCCCCTTCTTTTTCATAAAGTTGAGCAATTTTATCCATTACTTCACGACCACGAGCTATAGGTGGATTAGTTTTCAAAAACTCTTCATATTGGGCAATAGCTTTTTGACTGTCTCTTAAGTCATTTTCCAATACTTTACCTATATAGTAAGGCAACTCACCGCCGCCAATCTTAGAATACTTTTTCAGATGTTCCATATCGGCTATATTCATACGGCTGCCTAAGTCATTGAGTTTCTTTTGTAATTCTACTCGATGAATAGGATTCAAAGCTTTAAAAGTAGTCAATAAAGTATTTAGACATTCATAAGCCTTATTCAATTCATTCTTTTCATCATAATATTTACTTAACCAATAAAAACCTGAACGGCTTAGCAAGCTTTTCGGATACTTTTTAACAAGACGTTTATAGTAATCAGCCGCTTTTTCTTTGTCGGAATTTGCAGCCAACATTCTTGCTAATCGATAAAGAATCATATCCTGTCTGCAGCCTGGGTGATACATGAAAGTCAAAGCTTTTTCATATTCTTCTTTTGCAGAAGCAAAGTTTTTGTTTTCTTCATATATTCTACCAGCATAATAATGTAATAAAGCAGCTTGAGGCTTGTTAGCCAGTTTTGTGTATGCATTCTTTAACAAACCTAATGCATACAAAGGATTCTTTTCCATTTTCCAAATTACAAATATTTCTCTTAAACCCTTTTCATGATCAGATTTTTTGTTTGATTTAATAACAGTAGAATTAAACATTCTAAGTGAATTAATTCTTTCTGTAAGGGTTTCACGATTAAATAGGTCTACACTAGACTGCAACCCTAGTTCCCAATATTTAAAAGCCTTTTCAGAATCATGGTTTTCAGACAAAGCCAAATCGCCTAATATAATATAAACTTCATCTAAATGCGTAGAATTTGGGAACAATTTAACGAAACTTTCGTAGTTTTCCATTGCGCTAGGCAAATCTTTCAAGTTTTCTTTTAACAATCTAGCGCGTTCTAAAATAATTTCTTCGCTTTCTTTTGATTTATTGCCTTTTTTAAGCATTTCTGAAAGCTCAGAAGAAGCTTTTATCGCCCTAACATTATCTGCACGAATCTTACTTTCTCTGAAAAACTCTGATTCAGGATAAACCAAAGTAATTTCATAGAAAAGGTCTTCTGCTCTATATTTGGTATTTTCAGTCCCTTCAACCATTTTAGCAAGTTTAAAAATACGAGCAGGTGTTTCATCTTCTTCAGGATACATTTCGATAAGGTCTTCCATATCAGAAATAGCACCACGTTTAGCAAGTTCATCTGCTTTCTTTTCTATATAAATATAAGAATCCGGTTCTGTAAAAGTTTTTGAGTATTTGGCTAATAAAGATTTCGCTTCGTTATAGTTTTCATCGTCTTCGTTCTTTTTTATTAAACGCTTTAATGCTTTTAATCTATAGGTTTCACTTCCAGTAATATCTAAAGCCCTGGTAACATAAGTAAAATCATCTGTAAGTTTTTCTAGTCTCAGACATATTTCTGGGCCTCTGTCAGATTCAAAGCCTAAAGCAACTTCATAAGTTTTTATTGCATCAGATTTCTTTTCATCTGATAAATAGAGCTTAGCTAAGCTCATTGAAGCTTTGATTTTGTATTCATCAGGAACATTGCCGTCATCAATAATTTTCAAATAGAAACGAATTGCATTTTTGGTATCATCAGCAAGCTCGTATACTTCAGGAATTCTACTCCTAACCTCCATAAAATGTCTTCCTGTCGGATAAAAAGAAGTATATTCAAAATATGATTTATTGGCTTCAACATAATCATTAGCTTGATAATCCTGGCACTGAGCTATTTTAAACAACAATTCAGAAAGCCAATCCGCATAATTTTGTTTCAATAGTATTTTTTTAGCATTTTCAACAAATCTATCTGGTTCTTTATATCTAAAATACCCAGTAGAAATAAATTGTCTCAAAGCACGGTCTCTGACTCCTGACGGAATATTAGCTCTGGTTAATATTTCGGTCAAAAACATTATCAACCTATCTGCATCAGGTTTTTTAACTCTATTTTCTTTAAGGAAAAGCCCATAAAGAACTTCTGTATCAATTTTTCGTAAATCTTTTTCTTCTAACTCTTC
>CAMJNS010000020.1 GCA_946407375.1 uncultured bacterium | reverse complement strand
ATATTTTTTTACAATATCATAAGCGGTGCTGCTATTCTTGCTTTCTGTCATTAATCCAACACGGTCTTCAAATTCAATATAGCAAGCCAAGATAACCTGAAGCATATATTTAATAAAAGGTGTCGGATCATTTTTCCCTTCATGCCAACCAGCATCAGCTTTTTCAAGCATATCATAATAAAGATCCTTTGTTTTCTCTATCTGTTTTTCTATACTGATGTATTTCCCCACATAATAGCCATTCTTATACAAAAGTAAAAGCGTGAGCAGTCGACTCATTCTTCCATTACCATCATTGAAAGGATGGATACAAAGAAAATCACAAATAAAAGTTGGAATTAGAATTAGTGAATCAATCTTTTCATTAGATATAGCTTCCTCATAAGCATTACAAAGCTTTTCCATAGCTTCTGGAGTTTCATACGGAGCTATTGGAGTAAATCGTGTAACTACAGTTCCATCTTGATTGGTTTCATTTATATAGTTCTGAACATTCTTAAAATGACCGCCGTATGATAATCCTGCTCTTTTGAGAAGATCTCGATGAAGTTGAAGAATATAAGAAGGACGAATCGGAATGAACTCATTGCTGTCATGTATTGTATTTAAAACGTCTCTATAGCCCATTATTTCATCTTCATCACGATTACGGGGAGTCGTTTTTTCTTGAAACAATTGTTTCATTCTGCTGCTAGTTGTAATAATACCTTCTATCTTATTTGATGCTTCTGTACTTTGTATTTTTGCAATTTCAACAAGACGATTCAATTCTACAGGTTTCTGGCGTATGAATAGAGCCTGTTTCCCTTTGTACTCATGTATCTTTGCAACAAGATTTAATATATCTGTATTCCAAGCTTTATTTACAAGCTTAGTGTAATTAAATGATCTCATGAGAACTCCTTTTGTCCAGTCCTTCTTTTTCGTCCAATTTTATATTGTTTTGGATGAAAAGACAAGATGCTAGACGAAATTTCTTATTTTGTTTGCGGTTGAGTCTCTAGACCTAAGTGATTATTCTTCTGATAAGGAAATCAAATTTTGCCATCTTCTACGTTTGTACAAAACTCTTAAGATGATTACATCTGTTTCCCTTATAATATAAAAGACGACGTAATTTTTAACAAATAATCTTCGTAATCCTAAATCAAAGAATATAGGCTCATCGACAATTGGATATCTTTCTGGAAATTTGTTTAAAGAAAAGACTGCACTACGAATTTCTGAATAAGTATTTAATGCATTTGCTGGCTCTTTTAACTTTTCTGAAATATATAAGAAAATACCTTTTAAATCTCGTTTAAAAGTAAGAGTTAAATTGATATTATACTTTTTCAATATTGATTCCTAGTTCTTTTTCTAAGCTTTTAAATGCTTTGTCTGCAGTTTCAATTCTACCAGTTTTCAAATCTTCTAAACCTTCGTTTATTTTTTCTATTAGTTCATATCTTCCAACAAGACGTTCATATTCTGCATTAGACATTAATACTAAATCACCAGTGCCATTCTTTGTAATAAATACAGGCTCATTATATTTATGACAAAATTCTGAGATTTCATTATATTTATTTCTAAGGTCTGAACTAGGTCTTATGTTTGGCATTGAGTAACTCCAAATTAATGTATATACATATTTTAGCAAAATATTGATATGCTTACAAGATATTCTAATCTTGATTTAAAATTCCCCTTTACCGACTATCTTACGATAGTCAGCCCTCCTCTACCGCAATGCTTTGCATTGCAGCCCCCTCCGTCTTGCTACGCAATCCACCTCCCCAAAAGCAATGCTTTTGGGGAGGTTCTTCGTGACGGCTCCCCCAATCTTCGATTTGGGGAGCATCGCCTTTGCGACTCGCTGACCTTCTGTCACTCGCTTGCATACCGCCATCCTTAGCGGTTATACAAAAGGGGATAAGGACAATTTATCTTCTTTTAAAGATGATAAAGATTAAACAAAACACAACTCGCACTCGTTTTGGAACAGCGATTTTAGTTACTTGGAACCAGCACAACTCTAAAGCCTATCGCAGAAGAAATAGCATTTGGTGCAGCAACACCTCGGCTGGCAGAGCGATTTTTTGAAGGTTCGTAAAAATAAGCTCCGCCTTTTACTATACATTTGCTGTTATTATTTACTTCTTTTGCTAATTCATTGCCGTTGTAAGCATCTAAACACCATTCAGCCACATTTCCATGCATATCAAAAATGCCCCATTTGTTGGCGGCTTTTGTTCCAACATCATGGGTAGTTGTGCCAGAGTTTGCTTTATACCAGGCAATTTCGTTTAATTCGCTGCAATTTCCTTTTTCAACAGATATTTGTTTGCCATTGTTTAAAGAACTGTCAGTTTCTGCTCGGCAAGCATATTCCCATTGAATTTCTGTCGGAAGAGTGAATTCATAACCAGCTGGACGTTTATCTTTTGTAAGTTCATTAAGTTTTTTACAAAATTCAACTGCTTTATAATAACTTACTTTTTCAACAGGTTTTTTATCACCAGCATATCTTGAAGGTTTTTCTCCCATAACAGAAGAAAACTGACTCTGTGTAACTTCAAATTTGCCAATGTAAAAATCTTTATCAATAGAAACTTCGCAAAGACCTAAGTCGGTTTCTTTAGCTCTTCCTAATTCATTTTCAGGACTTCCCATTTTAAATTTTCCAGCTTTGCAATAAACCATCTGTAAGTCTAGGTCTGAGAAAACCCAGTCTTTGTTTGTTTCCTTTTGTGGTAAAGCATCATTGGTATTTGTTGAAGAAACAGGTTCTTTAACTTGAATGGTTGTCTGAGGTGGGGTTGTAACTTCGGGCTTAGAAGCAAAATTAATTTCGTTACCGTTTCCAATAGGAATTAAAGCAACTCTGAAACCAGTTTTAATATCTTTGGTTTTTGGGTTTACATTCATACGCAGAGCTGAACGACATAATTTTGCATTAACATTATAGTTGCCACCTCTAATAATGCGGTCTTTCCCTGTGTCAGGACCTACCGGGTCTTTTTCTTCTTTACCTTCTGTATAATTACTGTCGTAATCTCTGCACCATTCAGAAACATTTCCATGCATATCGTAGATTCCCCAGGCATTTGGCTGTTTCTGACCGACTGGGTGGGTTGTAAATTTCGAGTTTTTCTCATACCAACCCACTTCGTCAAGATTGTCGCATTTATATTCTGTAGTTAAATCTTTGCCATTATTTAAAGCGGTATTTGTTCCAGCACGGCAGGCATATTCCCATTGAGCTTCTGTGGGAAGATCGAATTTAAAACCAGATGGAATCGAAGCAGAATACTTTGTGTTAAGCTTTTCACAGAATTCCTTTGCATCGTTCCAATTGACTAATTCTACTGGCTGAGAATCATTTTTGAATTTTGATGGATTTTTACCCATAACAGCTTTGTATTGCTTCTGAGTAACTTCGTATTTTCCAATCATAAAGGAATCGCTTAGAATGACTTTGTGAGGTATTTCCTTTATATTTCGACCCAATTCATTTTTGGGGCTTCCCATCATAAAGTCGCCCGCTGGGCATTTAATCATTTCAAGTTCAATGTCTTTCAATGTCCAGACATCTTGAGCCAATAAAACATTTGTCGTAAGCAAAAATCCAAACAAAAAACAAATTTTTCTCATTTTAACTCCTACTCAATAAGAACAATAAAAACCAACAACAATCACTACGCTTGCCTAAACAAACTTCCATAACTTAATTATGCATATAATAATCTCTTAATTGAATAGTTCGACTATCTGAATAAGAACTAAAAGAATCCTTATATTCTTTAAAGCCCTTGCTGTTTACAGTCAAAGTTCCTTCCTGATTTACAGGAGCTTCAAGAGAATAATTACCTTTTTCATCAGTTGTAGCAGAAACTTTAGTTCCATCTTTTGCCGTATATTCAATAGCTGCTCCTGCTATAGGAGTTTTATCATTATTATTATAAATTTTACCAACTATAGCATAGGTTTCTTTTTCTTTCTTAATCTCGTAATTCCATACTTCGAAAGCATCTGTACCTCTAGAAGTTTCACCTTCTCTTCTTGGTTGATAACCTTCGCAAGTAATAGCAATTTTCCCTTTTCTATCATTTTCTGGAGTTATTTTATAGAAACCATTTTCGTCTGTTGTGCAATCAATCTGGCTTCCATCGTCATAATAGAAAGTAAGGGTTGCGTCTTTTACACCTTCGCTGGTTTTATAATCTATGATTTTACCAGTAAGAGTCCAGTAATTATGATAAAGAGTGCAATTTTCTATTGCCTGATCTTTAGTATCGTTTCTTCTGGTAGAACCTGTTTTATAAGTAATATAACTGTCTTTTGAAACAATTATTTTACCTGGTTTATTTATTAGTGGGAAAAGAGTGTAATTGCCGAGTTTATCTGTTTCTGTAGCAACTTCACCGCCGTCATCATAAGTAAAAGATACTTTTGCTCCTTCTACATAATATTTGGTGGAATAATCTATAACTTTTCCTTTAATAGTAAAGGTTTCATCGGTTTTATGGAGGTCGTAATTCCAAACTTCAAAAGCATCACTACCGCGAGCACTAAAATCATCTTTTCTAGTAACCAAGCCATCACCGCTAAATTCTAAAGTGCCACGCTTATCTATATCAACTTTAAATTCATAATAACCTTTGTCATCTGTTTTGAATTCCAATGGTTTATCTGTAGACTTATCATAAGATATGCTGACATTTACTCCAGCGATTGGATTATTTGTTTTGTAATCTATTACGGTGCCGCTAACAGTCCAATAATTATGAGGCAATTTATAATTGCCAAAATAATAATCTCTTCCACTGCCACGAGGACCAAAAGATTCTATATAGGTTTTGAAATCTTTAGCAGTAATAAAGAGTTTACCTGGTTTATTAATTAATGGTTTTATCTGGAAATTGCCCAAAGCATCTGTTGTTACTGAAGCAACTTGCCCACCATCGTTATAAGCAAATCCAACTTCTGCTCCCGCAATAGGGAACCATGATTTATTTTCAAGAACTTTGCCCTTAAATGTCCAAGTTTCATCTACTGGTCTTATTTCGTAATTTTTATTATTGAAAAGGTAGTAAGAATTCTGTTTAGAACATTTTTCTTTAATATCAACATATCCGTCTTTAATAACTTGCAAAGTTCCATTTTTACCAAATGAAACATTTAAAGAATATCTTCCTTCTTCGTCTGTTTTGACTGTATCTGTTTGCCCTTCGCCGTATTCAAAAACAAAAGTTATTTCAGCATCTTTTACTGGTTCTAAAGTTACATAATCGAATATTCTGCCTTGATAAGTGTAGTAATTGTATTGAAGTTTTATATCAAAATACTTCAAATCATTTGCATTGTCTCTGGCATTAAAGCTATCTTTGAATTCACAGTAATTATCTGCTGTAACTATAAGTTTGCCTGATTTTTTCAATTCTGGCTTTATTACATAGTTACCTTTTTCATCAGATGTTGTAGAAATTTCTCCACCGTCATCATAGACAAAAGTAACTTTTGCATTTGCAACTGGTGCCCAACTTTTATATTCTGCAATTTTACCAGTTATAGTGTAATTGTCTGCAAAAACTGCTGTTTCAAGCAAACCTAAAGCAGCAAGTAAAAAGAAATAACGACTAACACTTTTTTTATTCATAAAGCTCTCCTCATTTTTCTTATAAATCTAATATACCTTATTATTTTATTTATATCAATAACCAATCAAAGCGAAGTCAGGGCAAACGCATATTTTTTTAGCTACTAATCTATACTTTAGAAGTAGCGTCCTTTTTGGACGCTTTAGTTTTTTAGTATCTAGTCCTAGGGCATCTTCGATGCCCTAGGTTATTGAAGTAGTGACCTTTTGGTCACTTTATATGTCCGAAAGGACATTACTTTATTAACCTAGGGCGTTGAAAACGCCTTAGAGACAGATAATAATCTAAATTCGTCAGATAAGGACGATACAAAAAAAACAGAAACTTTATAACACTGATCGATTAAAAAAGTTTGCCCTGAAAGCGAAGTCAAAATCTTGACACTTTTGAAAATGATAAATATAATAAAATGATAAGATAAGCTTTTCCAATAAGATAATAAGGTTAAATAATATGAAAAGAATGATTGCAAAATTAATGCTTGTTTTTGCTTTGGTATTTGTTTTATGTACCGAAGTTGAAGCAGCTAAAAGAAATGCCAAAGAATGGACTTTCATGATTTTCATGAATGCCGACAACAATCTTGATCAGAATGCCGTTAAAGACTTGAAAGAAATGCGTGCTAAAGGCGGCTCTAATGAATTTATGAATATTGTTGTCATGGTAGACCGAGAAAAAGGTCCTGCTGTAACTTATTATCTTGAAGATGGCAAAATGCAGATAGTCACTCAACATGGCGAAGTAGACATGGGTGATTATAAGGTCTATACGAATTTTGTTAAGAATGCAATCAAAAAATATCCTGCTAAATATTATTGTTCAATCATTTGGAATCATGGTACAGGCTGGAAGGCAATAAAAGCTGCTCAAGGTATGGTAAGAGGCATTTCTTATGATGACCAATCAGGCAACCATATTACTACAGCACAGCTTGGCTTTTCTTTGAAAGATATAAAACAAGCTTTAGGAAGAAAACTAGATTTACTTTGTTTTGATGCTTGTCTTATGCAAATGGCTGAAGTAGCCTATACTGCAAAAGAAGGAGCAGATTACATTGTTGGTTCCGAAGAAACAGAACCAGGTGATGGCTACCCTTATAAAGAAATATTTGCAGGAATGAAACCTGGTATGAACCCAAGCGATGTAGCAAAGCTCATTACA
Source organism: uncultured bacterium (assembly GCA_946407375.1). Classification (GTDB taxonomy): domain Bacteria; phylum Muiribacteriota; class Ozemobacteria; order Ozemobacterales; family Ozemobacteraceae; genus RUG334. Next base: position 27,085 of record CAMJNS010000020.1, on the reverse strand, counting down.
AAATCCTACACTGAATCTTACGATGACGGCAGTGCTGGTTATCATGCAAGCACTCAGTCTATTGTAGTTTCATCAGCCTATGAAAACTTTAAAGATGCTTTAAATGGTTATGCTAAAAGTCTGATGTCTTCTGATTCAGGAAAACAGATAACCAAAATATTGAGTGAAGTTCAAGTCTTTGGTTTCCCAGAAAATATAGATTTAAGACATTTTGTTATTCTTTCAAAATCTAAAATAAAAAATCCAACAGTTAAAAATGCTGCCGATAAGCTTTTAAATGCTATGGAAAGACTTATTCCAATGGCAGCAAGAAGCGGTTATGGTGTAAACTTTGCTTATGGCTTGGCTATCTATTTTCCAAAAGAATCTCATAAATTCAGTAAAGAATATTTCCACCTGCCTTTTGCAAAAGGAACAATGTGGGTTTCATTAGTCCAAGATTATTACAAAAAATCTATAATCACTCCTATTTTGGAAGAAGTAGCTCAAAACCGAGTTACAAAGCTTAAAGAATATGTTGCTAAAGCAAATGGAAACAACCGAGACATTAGTTTGGAACTCATAGCCAAATTGAATTTTTTGTGTTTTTCTGAACAGAAATGTGATGAAAAAACTCAAAAAAGAGTTAAAGCTCTTTTGTTAGAATTAAAAAATAAAGAATAAAAATAAAGTTGAAAAATATAAAAGATTTCGAACACAAGCTTACTAAAGCTTGTGTTTCTGATTTAGAACAAATTATTCTTTTTGAAAAACAGGTTTTAAACGATTCTTCAGAATACACTTCTTCAAGAAATTTACTTAGACTCATTAAAGCAAACAATTCAAATTCTGTATTCATAGTAAAAAATAAAAAAAATCAAATTTATGCATATGGTATTGTCTCACTTAGGCATTACAAAAACACTCCATCTGGTCACATTTATAAAATTGCTGTATTACCTGAGTTTAGAAGAATAGGATTAGGCACCAAATTACTAAAAGAAATAGAAAAAACAGTTCAAAAAAATAATATATTTAAAATTTTCGCTGAAGTTAGAGAAAGTAATAAAGCTTCGTTAGGCCTATTCCAAAAATTAGGTTATAAAGCAATAAAGTCTCTATATGCATATTATAGTTGTTTAGATAAGAGTTATGAACTAGAAAATGGAATAAAACTCTGTAAAACTCTCTACCACAAGTAATTACACGGAACAACAGAGTGAACAAGAATAGAAGAGGGCTTATCTTTTTTAGAAAGCCTCTCCCAACTTTTAGTCAGAAGAGGCTTCAAAAGCGAGTTAAATTAAAACTATATCTTATAATAATCTCTATACCAGTCAACAAACTTACCTATACCAACTTCTAGAGGTGTTGATGGAGAAAAACCAGTATCTTTCATTAAATCACTTACATCAGCATAAGTGGCAATAACATCGCCAGCCTGCATAGGCATAAAGATTTTTTCAGCTTTTTTACCACATTTTTCTTCTACGGTTTCAATAAATTTAAGCAATTCAATTGGTTGGTTGTTGCCTATGTTATAAATCTTATAAGGTGCTTTACTAATAGCAGGGTCAGGATTAGAAGGATCAAAATTATTATTTGGCTGTGGAATTAAATCAGCAACTCTAACAACACCTTCAACAATATCGTCAACAAAAGTAAAATCACGCTTCATGTGACCATTGTTAAAAACTTTTATAGGTCTTCCCTCTAATATGGCACTTGTAAATAAGAAAGGAGCCATATCTGGTCTGCCCCAAGGGCCATAAACAGTAAAGAATCTTAACCCTGTTGTAGGTAACCCAAAAAGATGAGAATAAGTATGAGCCATAAGTTCATTGGATTTTTTTGTTGCAGCATAAAGAGAAACAGGGTGGTCTACATTATCATGAACAGAAAATGGCATTGAAGTATTCATACCATATACAGAACTTGAAGAAGCATAAACAAGATGAGCAGTCTTATGATGACGACAGGCTTCTAGAATATTCAAAAAACCTACGATATTTGAATTAATATAAGCATCTGGATTTTGTAAACTATATCTTACTCCAGCTTGGGCACCTAAGTTTATAACTCTATCAAAATTTGTTTCATCAAAAGCTTTATTAACAGCAAGCTTATCAGATAAATCCGCTTTTATAAAAGAAAAATTATTATCTTTTTTTAGGATAGATAGTCTATCGTTTTTTAATTTTGTAGCATAATAATCGTTAATATTATCTAAACCGACAACTTTATGACCCTTTTTTAACAAAGCCAAACAAAGATGAAAACCAATAAAGCCTGCAGCACCTGTAACTAATATATTCATAGTAATAAACCTTTTAAGAAATCAAACAAAAATCATCTACGTTTTAAATTAGAGATTTCTTCCTTTTTAAGGAAATAATAAACTCCAACAATTGTGAAAAGAATAGTAAATGGAATAATAATCATGTAGGTAGTAGTGAGAAAACGTTTACGGTTGTCTGCAGCTTCCTGTCTATCTTTAATTCTCTTTTTTAAACCATGCTGCAAATGAACTAGCCTTTTACGGGCATTTGGGTCTTTAACATTTTTTATAACAGATTCTAGCTTCTGCAAATCTTCATCATTAAAAACAGTATCATTAATGTTCATCATTTTTATAATCTCCTATTTGTTTATTTTTTTGCAACAGAAGCTGCTGTTTCTTCTGCAAAGTTTGTACCTAAACGTTTATCAAGTTTCTTAACCTGTTCCATATTCAAATTCATAGTTTTAAGTCTTCCCAATATACTTCTAGAATCATTAGGTCGACCCATTTGAGCATAACGGTCAGAAATATATAACATGCTGTCAGGGTCAATATAAGTAGTGCTCATTGCTCTTCTATATTCTTGAAGAGCTTGATTAGACTGCCCTGCAGCTAGATACAAATCACCAGCTCTAATAAATGCCGCTGGGCTTTCTGAATCAGCATTTTGAACCTGTCTATAAGATTCCATTGCCAAGTCAAACAATTTCATATTCTTATAAACATCACCCTGCAACAAATACAAATTATTGTTTTCAGACTGTTCCGAAATAGCTCCCTGAACTACAGCAAGAGCTTCGTCATATAAACCTTCTTGAATCAAAGCTTTTGCCATTGGTTCTATTGCTCTAGGATCATTTTTAATTGCCTTATTTTCATAAACAGGAAAACCCTGGAACTGGTCTGGATAATTAGTTTTTACCTGTTCTGAAATCTGAGAAGCCAAGCTATGCATTCCTACTTCTGAATAAGAATTGGCAACAGCTCTTAAAGCATGAATATTTCTTGAATCTATCTTTAAAGCTTTTAAGAATATAGCTGCTGCAATGTTATTTCTTTGAGTAGCCGAATAAATCTTACCGAGGTTCATCATAGCATTGAAATTATTTGGTTCATTTACGATAACCTGTCTAAATAATTTTTCTGCTTCAGTAAAATTACCACTTCTAGCATATTCTAAAGCCTGATAATAATCGTTAGATGGCATTTCGCTAACTTCGTAACCAGCAACAGGAGAAGATCCATCTATTGTAATCACACGAGCATTTGCATCTTCTGCGCTTACAGAAGGAATACCACCATTATTAGCTATTGCAGCTGCCTGAAGTTCTGAATCATCACCCATTGCCCTTATAATTCTAGCAGCATATGGATCAGATGGATTCAGAGAACCCTTTGAAAGACTCCAGAGAGCGGCGGCTTTATCTTTATTTCCACTCTGAATATAATTTAAACCAGCAAAGTATCTGAATTTGTTGTTAAAAGGTTGTTGCTTTATTGCTGAATCATAGTATTGGGTAGCTTCGTTGTATTTTCCACTTTCCGAAGACAACTGCCCTAAATAGAAGAGAGCATCAGCATTTGTTGGATTTTCCTTTAAAACAGAATTCCAAATTTCAATTGCAGAATTAAAATCTCCCTTTCTTGCAAGAGCTTGTCCACGTTCATTCAATAAAGCCTGTTTGTCAGGATAAGTATTTTCTATTTTACTTAAAATAGAAAGAGCTGGATCACACTGTCCTTTTTGGCACAAACACTGAGCATAAAGGAACTGACCTTCAGCAGAATCCGGAACTAATGTATTATATTTTTCTATAGCAGCCAATGCTTCATCAATACTCCCAAGCTTATCGTTAACTTCAGCAAGTTTATAATAAGCACCAGTTTCACTAGGATAACGTTCAATACAGAAATTCAAGAGTTTCTTTTCTTCTACTAAGTTTCCTGATTTTTCAAAGAATTTGATTCTTTCATTAACAGCTTCAAGAGAAAGTGAAGCAGCATCTACCGGGTTAAATATTATTGCTGGCACATCACCATCAATATTTCCCTTTAAAGCAAGAGCTTCATTATTTGAAGGATTTATGCTAAGAGCTTTACTAGCCATTTCTGCGGCTTCATTAACGTCTCCCATTTTTTGAAGCAATTTAGCATAAGCAACCAAACAGTCTGAGTTGTCTGGATTATTGTTAACAAGCCTTTTCAAAAGTCTTTCAGCTTCCATTAATCTGTCATCGTTTATATATAAATTAGCAAGTTCGAGTCTTAAAGGAGTATCTTTTCTTAACAAATTAGCACCTTCAGTCAGAACTATTTCAGCATCAGAGGTATCACCAGCAGAAATCATTTTTTTGGCTGATGCAATATAAACATTTGAAAGAGCTTCTTCTGTTTTGGTAGGTTCATAATCCTTTTCCATCAATTTTTTATAAAGGGAAATAGCGTCTGTATATTCTTTTTTATCTACAGATTCTTTTGCAAGAGCTTCTATAGAGCGACAATATTCTCTCGAATAATTTAAATTGTCTGGAACTAATGAACAAGCTGTTTCTAGACTCTTCCTGGCAGCTCTATAATTTTTTAGTCCCATTAAAGCCTGACCAAGCATAAAATGAGCACTAGCATCATCTGGTTTATCTGATATTCTCTTTCTGGCAAGAGATTCAACTGTATCATAGTCTTTATTATCTAATGCGGTGCGAGCTTCTACTGATTTACCCCAATTAGAAAATTCAGCTTTGCTTTCAGAACTTGAACTAGAAACCGCTGACACAGGATTTCTTTTTTTGTTGGAACAACCGCCCAAAGTTGTAGAAACTATAGCTGCTGCAATTAAAAATGTTAATAATCTTGGAAACTTATTCATATACATCTTCCTTAAATCAGAATAACTCACTTATAGAGCGTCTTTCAAATATTCGTTTAATGGTTTCACCAATCAAAGGAGCAATAGATAGAACTTCGATTTTACACTTATCTATTTTATCTTGAGAAATAGGAATAGAGTTTGTTGTTATCAACTCTTTTAGAGGTGATTGGGATATTCTTTCTACTGCAGGTTTAGACAGTAAAGCATGAGTACAACAAGCAGACACAGAGATAGCACCATTTTCAAGCAAACTTTGAGTAACACTTGTTAGTGTGCTGGCTGTGTCAACAATATCATCAACAACAATACAATGTTTGTTTTTTACATCACCAACAACATTCATAACTACAGCATTATTGGCTTCAGGTCTTCTTTTATCTATTATTGCCAAAGGCAGATTCAATCTTCTACCAAAAGAACGAGCACGTAAAACTCCACCAGTATCAGGCGATACAACGATATGGTCAGTTAAATCACGCTTCATATAAAATTCAGACAAACGTTTTATAGCAGAAAGATGATCAACTGGAATATCAAAAAATCCTTGTAGAGCAGGATCATGCATGTCTACAGTAACTATTCTATCTGCACCTGCACAAGTAATAAGATTTGCAACCAATTTAGCAGTTATGGGTTCACGACCTAGGTTTTTCTTTTCCTGTCTTGAATAACCTAAATATGGTACAACAGCAGTAACACTAGAAGCTGATGCTCGTTTTAAAGCATCTATTGCTATCAGTAAACGCATTAGGTTTTCATTTACAGGATTACAAGTAGGTTGAATTATGAATGTATCACAACCTCTTACAGATTCATCAATCCTACAATAAAGTTCTCCATCAGCAAAAGAAGAACGCATCATTCTTCCTTGATGAATTCCTAAAAATTTACATACTTCACGAAAAAGAGCATCGTTTCCGCCACAAGAAAAGATTTTTACCCTAGAATGATTCATCTGCTTACCCTTCTAATGAAGTAAAAGGAGCTATTTTACTATTGCAATCCACAGTTGTATTTTCAACTATACAATATTGCAACTTAGTGTTTTTGCCAACTTTAGCATTATTGAGTTTAACGTTAGGACCTATAACACAATTTTTCTCTATTGTTGTGTGACCATAAATCATACAACCAGGTTCTATAACGCTGTCAGAACCAATAGAAACATCCGAACCTACAAATGTCTGTTCCGGACAAGTAATCGTTACACCAGAATCCATAAGTTTATTTAATATTTGCTTTTGTAGTATGGAACTAACTTGAGCAAGATGCTGGCGACTGTTAATGCCTAGAGTAGAAGACTCATCTTTTTCTATTACAGCTATAACTCTTTTACCTTGATTTGCAGCAATTTCAATCATATCGGTAAGATAATACTCTTTTTGCTTGTTATTAGGTTCAAGTTTGAAAATATTATCGAAGAGAAATTCTGAATCAAAAAGATAAACACCAAGATTGATTTCTTTTATTTTAAGTTCTTCTTCGCTACTATCTTTTGCTTCTCTTATTGCGATAACATTGCCGTCGTTAGAACGAATAATGCGACCGTAGTTGCCGGGTTCGTTCATGATGAGAGTCATCATGGTAATAGCGGGTTTTTCTTTTTTGTGAATTTCTACCATTTTGTTTAAGGTTTCGGTAGAAATAAGGGGGGTATCGCCGCAAACAACCAATAGACTTTGTGGTCGTTCCTTGGCTTCTTTAACATAACATTGAACGGCATGACCTGTTCCAAGTTGTTCAGTTTGTTCTGTGTAATCTATGGAACCATCATTTATATCTTGCAAAGAAGCTTTGACAACATCACTTTTATAACCTGTAACCAAAATGGTTTTGCCACAACCAACGGCTCTAACAGCATCAATCACATAAGAAACCATTGGACGACCAAGTATAGGGTGAACAACTTTTGGCAATTCGGATTTCATTCTTGTTCCTTTGCCAGCAGCAAGAATCAAAGCATGTAGTTCAGACAGCATGAGTCAAAACCTCGCAATATATTTTTTGCTATTATACACACTTTTGATAACTTTTTAAACAATAATTTGGGGTTATCCCAGGGCAAACGTAAACTATCTAAATAATAGTCGGAGAATTGACCAGTTGTAAATAATTACTCTCCCTCTCCTTCTCCTTTACCTTTTTTCATATAAGAAAAAGCACCTAAAGCACAGAACAAATAATCTGCAAACAAGCTTTCATGATATTTGGAAGCTATTTCTGCGTTTTGACTTACAACTTCACCAAATCTAAAAAATGCTCGAAAAAAACCAACCTCAGGAACAGCTCTAATAACATAAAAAGCCCAATTCATTCTATTGGCTACAAAAATCATTATAATCATTATTATAACAGAAATAATAATACCTTTTAAATCTAATGAGCCACCCAGCATTGAATAGCCTACTAAAGTGCCAAATCCCATTACCACACCAGAAACAACAGCCACATAACCTATTTGTCCTAAAATAACTATTGCCAAAACTCCAAGTAATGAGCCTATTAAGGCACCAACAGCCCCAGTCAATGGATTGCTTTCTTCTGTATCCATTTTTTACTCCTATTAAAAATATGCTATTAGTATAGATTTACCCAAGAGCAAGAATCAAAAAAATATATTTAATACCATTTATCATAATAACAGATTATTATATATATATATAGTTATTTTATATTGTTTAAGAGGGTGTGCGAAAACTCATAATTCTCTAAAAAAAATTATAATTCTTTATATGTAATCTATTTATTTTGTAGTTATTGTAGTTTGTTTTTGTTGTTTTTATATAAGCAGAAAGACTTAAGCTTCAAGCTATAAGCCAGTCATTTTAGTAATGACTTTTTCTGGCTTGCAGCTTAGAGCTTATAGCATATAGCTTTTTCTACAATAACTACCAACAACAATAATTACGCTTAGGCTTTTAGAGCTAAAGTCCATACGCTATACTTTTTATGACAAATGTGTAGACAATTCGCATAATCTAATTTGACCTTATAATATAGTGTTTAGACAGTCTCTGCTAAAGGGATGATATAAATACTCATCCCTAACTATACTTTTTGTGCTATTATATTTCATCATGATTGTCCAGTTTATCCATCTAATATTGCTTTGCTACGGCTGTAGCGAGTTTGCTGGTTATTATGCAAAAATGCCTAATACCGCATTTGCATTATGGTTAACTTTTTCTTTTTTAATTATCTACTACTGGCTACCAAGCCACACAGAAAAACAGACAAAAAATGACATTATTCCATCTTTTATAAAAACCTATAATATTTACACAATCTTTATAGTAGCTTGGATATGCCTTTTCTTTGTTTTTGTTAATCCATTATCTGCTTTAAAGGATACATTTCTAGCTAAATCCGAAACATTAACCATTGTAATAGCAATGTTTCTATATTTAATATTATTAAAACCATTTATGAGTTCTTTATACGAAATGTTAAAACCGGTTTTAGCAGAAAAAGAAACCCTGGAAGACTTTTTAAGAGCAAGACAGACTGTTCCAATAATATTTTTTCCACCAGTAATAATTTGGCTGGTTTTAGAAGATATGGGGTTAAGTGAAGGAATGGGACTTATGAGTGAAATAAAAACACTGACAATTGCTCCTGTCTTTCTTTTCGGTTTATATCTTTTATCTCCGCGACTTTTTAATTGGGCTTGGAAAACAGAAAATGCAGATTCTGAGCTTGTTCATCGTTTAAAAGAACTCAGCAAAAAAGCAGAAACTCAGATAGCTGGTGTAAAAATATGGAACACATTTAACGAACCTCTACCCAATGCTGCTGTAGCAGGCTTAATTAGTAAATTCAGATTTGTTTATATAACAGATTATCTTTTAAAAAGTTTTACTGATAAACAGGCTGAAGCAGTTGTAGGTCATGAACTTGGACATCTGCGCTTAGGTCACGTTACTTCATATTTATTATTTTCCATAAATGCAATTATAATCGCAATACTTTTAAAATCTACTTTGATTATTTACTTTCCTTTCTTTTATGTTCACGACAATTTATCTTATGTTTTGGAAATAGCTATTTTTATACCTATATTTGCTGTAACTTTTACAGCCTTAGCAAGAAGGTGCGAAAAACAAGCAGATATTTTTTCATCAATAATAACAGAAAAAGAAAGCTTTATTTCCTCAATGCAAATAATAAAACTAATGCTGGGAACTAAGCCAAAATGGTTTCCGAATTGGTTGCTTACACATCCTGAAGCTGATGAAAGAATCGAGAATATAAGAAAGACAGATATTTCTCATATTAATATTCTTATAAAATCCTCAAACATTCAAAAATACACTCTACTTGGATTATTATTAGCATTGATTATTGCTCTAATTAATCCTCTCTCAATTGTTTATGAGTTTTCAAAGATTTATAACGCTAGTCATACTGGGAATTATGAATTAGTAGAAAACTTGCGCTATTCCCTACCAGAAAGACTACAAAATCATCCATTTGTGTTTGAACAAAAGACTATAGCTGCATTTTATAGTGGAAATTATGCTTTAGCGATTGTAGATTCTTTTAAAGCCTACCTTAGAATTGATTTTAAGCCTGAATTTCTAAACTATTATCAAGATTCCAATCCAATAAAAAAGCTTTTCTCTCACTTTATTCATAAAAAATAAATCCTCTAACTATTGTATTTAAACCATCAAACCTTTATAATGCTAATCAGGCAGGAAATTGCAAATCAGTATTAATTTATGCAATTCCCTGCCTGATTGGATGTAAAATAAAGCTTCAAGTTATAAGCTCTGAGCTTTAAGCCAGAATAAGCTTGTTTTGCTTTTGAGAAATAGAGCCAAGAAACTAGAGGCTAGCAAATCGCTAGGTTGCAAACAAACAAAAAATGTTAGTTTTCGTTTGTAAGTTAGTTAGAATATTCTCTAACCTCTAATTTCTAATCTCTTGTCTCTCATGTTAGAGGTACCTCATCATTCTGGTACGCCAGAAGTTACTTTTGACTTCAAGGTCATGCAACTTATTCTGAAGTTTCTTAACTTCAGTTGAATTCATGGCGTAACCTTGCTGTAAAAGTCTTTCGATCATGTCGAGACTTCGTTCTGTCAGTTCAGAATATCTCTGAATCTGAGCCATTACGAGTTTTTCATCTTCCGGAGGTGTCATGGAAGAGCTTATTGAACGTGTTTCTGCCATTTTGGATTCTCCAGTTTTGCGTTATACTAGGCACAAAATTTATCGGCAGATGTCTATATTATGTTTAGTTTATTTGTTTAATTTTTATTCATTAGCTTTTGCTGCTACAGAAAAGGCTTATGAATTTGAACCATATCAGAAAAACTCTAATGGAAAAGTTAATATAGAAAATCTTCCTAATACAGCAGGAAACAAATACGTTAGTTCCGCCAATAATTTAAAAAACTTAAAAAAATCATCTGAAGCTATGGAAGAAGTCGAAAAACTACTAAACAGACTTGAAGTTTCAATAAAACAACTAGTTGAAGCCAAACCCATAGCAGACGAGGATCAAGAAGCTATTCTCAAAGCTCTTGCAGAATTAGACGGAGTATTAAGTTATACTAATGCCCAGTTAAAAAGTGGCAAAAAACAGCTTTCTACTATACGACCAATCACAAATGAAGAAGTTGCGGAATATAATTCCTTAAAAGTAAAATTTATGTCTTATATGAAACTTTGTAAAGATTTGAAACTGATAATTGCAAATAAATTAGCCAATGCTTCCAAAAGGAATATAGAATGAAAAAACTTGTTTTACTGTTCACTATGATAATGCTTTGTAATGTGGTTCTAGCAGATAATCTTGTAATGAATTATCTGAAAAAGTGGGTTGACGAAACCAGAATAGAAAAAGCTATTGGCAAAGTTCTATTAGAGGAATTTGTCAAAGAATTACCTAAAGAATTTTCAATAAAAGAAGATTCTAAGCTTTCTCAAAAGTTCAATAACTTCTTTGAAAAATGCGGTGTAAAAAACAATAGTGGAATAGAACTAAAAGTAATGATTATTGAAAGTTCAATTCCAGATGAAATATTGCTTCCTGGTGGAACCTTAATACTTACAAAAGGTTATTTAGCCTATGCTGCATCAGAAGAACAACAAGATTTTATTTTTGCAAGAAATGCTTATCTTGCTTTCCAAAAACAACCATTAGCCGTAATTAAGCATGAAGGCATATATCCAAAGTTTCTTGATTATATAAAACTTAAAGAATCAAAACGTTCGGAAAAAGATTTACGAGAATTACTTAGAGCTTATCTTTCTGTCATAAGAAAAATGAACCACAAAAAAGCTGATGTTCAGGGTGCTCTTTTAACTTCTAATCCTGAAAAAACAAGATTAGGAGCCATAAAAATGCTAAGTCAATTTAATGTAACAGTTTGGCCACCATCTCCATTTGATACAGTAGATTTGCCATCTCGAATATCTGACTTAGAAAACCTCAAGTTGCCTGAAAAAAATCTTTGAGATGAGTTTTGAACGTCTTGTAAAAAAGCCTCGTAACGCTATAAAAGATAGTGATGCATGGGTTAGGCGCAGGGTTCTTTCCATAATTAGCCAAGAACCTAATATTGATGACCGCATTTTTTTAGAAGAAATGTCTGAAAGCGATGACCCAATTATTTCCTTTTTAGCTCACAAAGGTTTAACAAAGCTTTTTCCATTGTCGAACACAATGAAAAACCTTTGGCAAGATTTTTTTGCTGAAACAATAGATTTACTAGAAAAAAGAGCTAGCTCTGGCTCTGGTTCAGCACAAATACGAACTGCAGCAATAAAAGCTTTAGCTTTTTCAACAGATTTAAGCGTTTCTATTATCGAATCTACCTTAAAATCATTATTTTCGTCTTTTAATTATGAAACTTCTTTTATAGCTCCAGAGCCATTACTTCAACTAATAGCAAAGCCCAACTCTTTCTTTTTACCAGAAAGTTTTGGGATACTATTAGCTTCAATGCCAATAGAACAAGAAACTGCTACAAAAATCATAAAGCGAGAATTGGATTGCCAAAACCCCGATAGACTTATTCCTGCATTGATTTCACTACAGCTTAATCCTAGCCCTGAAATGACAGACCAGCTTCTTTGGATAGCAAGAAACAGTGAAAAACGTGTCTCTGACGAAGCAGTAAAAGCTTTACTAGCTTGTGGAGGTAAAAAAGTCTGTCTCTTTATAACTTCTCTATTAAAAGAAGTTAGAGACCCTGAAAGAAAAGCAATTATCCTATCTGTAGCAGCTTCTTCTGATAGAGAAGAAATATGGCCCGTTCTATCTGGTTTTGCCAGAGGGAAAAATAAAGAACTGGCATTAACCGCTCTTAGAGCAATAGATGGCTATTCGGCTTCTTCCTTAGAAGATAAAATTCATTTATACTCTGAATTAGCCAAAAGTAAAGAGCCGGAATTAATAGCTCTCGCAAGCCTATTAGCCTTTAAAGCTGGTTCTGCAAAATCAATAAAATTAATAAAACAATTATTAAATTCTGAATCTGAAAAATATAGATTTGAAGCCGTTTCTATATTATCTGAACTTCCAGCAGATAAAGCCATACCTATGCTTATAACTACATTTGACGAAGAAACGGATGAAAATATAATTAATCAAATATTTATAAGCCTTCGTTCGCTACTTCCAAAAATCAGTAAAGTTGAATTGGTAGAGAATAGCATAATTCCTTGGCTTAATAAGCTTTTAAAATCATCAGATAATTATATTCGCAATCAAGCAGCAGTTTTATGTGGTTGTCTTGGACCTAGTGCCGAAGAAATCTCATTAAAAGCTCTTGAAAACGAAAAGCACCCATATGTTATAGCCTCTCTACTGTCTGCTTTAGGCAAATGTGGATGTAATAAACTCATTTTATATTCACAATATCACGACCATAACGATCCTAGAGTTAGAGCTAATATGGTTTGGGCATTAAAAAACTGTGGCAACGAAGCAATTCCCTATTTAAATGATGCACTAAATGATAATTCACCAAGAGTTAGAGCAGGTGCAGCCTATAACTTATTTTTGTTAGGACAACTAAATGTTATAAAATGTTTGAATGGTATGCTTCAAGTTCCAGAACCTCTTTCCGTACTTTCTGCTTGCTATGCTATTTTCAATATTTTTAAAATTATCCTGCCTAAACTTGAAGCTGATCACCCATTAGCTTTAGCTATGAGCAAACTAACTTTAGAAAGTCAACGGCACAAACAAATAGGACCAGGTCTTCTTAATGCTCCAGAAGCACCTGATTTATTCACAGAAATGGCAACATGCTCAGGCAATCAAAAGAGAATACTATGGCTCTTAGAAGAAAAACATAAGAGAAGACCCTCATCTTTTATGATAACCAGGCTTTTGGCTTCATTATATATTTTAAACAATGAATATGCTAAGGCACTTCCACTTATAGAAATCTGCGCTCGAGAAAACCCCACTGATTTAGCAGATTTATTAGATGCATACCGTACTGTTATTAAACTTGGTAATTTAAACAGAGCAAATGAACTTGGCGACAAAACAAAAAAACTATATAAAATGTTATTAGATGGTTGTATTGAGCTCTGTAAAGAATTAAGGGGGACAGGAGCAGCATTAATGCTTCAAAGACTCAACTTTTTAAATGAACCATCTATGAATCTTTATAATGCTATGATTCAATTAAAAGTGGTTGAAGATGACCCAGATACTGTTATGTATCTTATGACAGAACTTATTTTAGCTAGACCTTTCAACGCAAATATAATTAATAAGCTTGCAGCAATGATGCCTGATGATTATTCTACACTTAAAGATGCGTTACAGGTTTATGTAAAATCCCTACTTATATAGCATAGTGTATAAAAATTGAGCAGCTACATTTGTTGATTTTGTACCCTTTTTAATCAAGATTGTGATGATTTTCACAAAATCTTTATCTGTAAAAATTAATTTTATATAAATTTATCAGAGACAAACATCCCTCATAATTCCTTTATTAAAGCACATTTACAAGGACAACAAAACGAATAAAAAATAAATTTTAATAAGTTGGCACGCAATATGCTAAGTGATAGTTGCATTAAATTCAAAAACTATAATGCAAATTCTTTTAAAGGAGGTACAAGTAATGTTTGATTTAAGTCTTCTTGTATTCTTTAGAGAATGGTTGATTTGGAACAACAATCTTATTAACAATAGATAAGATTTAATACTGGTTGGTGAAAAATAATTTGTATTTAAACCAACATTTATACTTAATAAAACTGACGAATAAAACGCCCTTACAAAATGTAAGGGCGTTTTTTATTATTTGATATTTAATTATTTATTTTTCGATTTTTTATTATCTGAAACTACTTCTTTAATATTAGAAGGCATTTCTTTTATATACAAATCTCTTTGTGGGAATGGAATTGAGATATCATTTTCTTTGAATTTTTTGTCAATTTCGTACATTATTTCGTCTTGTGTTTTCCACATATTAGCAATGTCTCTGACCCAGCAACGAAGTTCAAAATTTAATGAACTGTCACCAAATTCTGTAAAAACAACCCCAGGAGCCGGATCTCTTAAGACATTAGAATGATTTTCCGCTATCTGTAATAGAACTTTTTTAACTAATTCTGTGTCGGTTCCATAAGCCACACCAACTTTAATAGTAAAACGAGTTCTACGATTAGTCATAGTCCAGTTATTAACTGTACTAGACACTAAATCGCTATTTGGAACAATCATTTCAGCATTTGCAAAGGTCTGTATAATAGTAGCTCTAAGGCCAAGATGTTTAACAGTTCCCCAGGTTCCATTAACAACTACAACATCCCCAACTTTTATAGAGCGTTCAAATAGAAGAATTAAACCACTGGCAAAATTATTAACAATATTTTGTAACCCAAAACCAATACCAACACCCAAAGCACCAATTATTACAGTTAAGCTTTGCAAGCTTATTCCCATTACTTCCATTGCTAAAGCAAAAGCAAGCACAATAAATGAGTAATAAATTAAACGATTGATTGAAATTCCAACACCCTGTTCAATATTTCGTTTTGGATAAAAATTTACTTCCAGATAGGTTCTGACCAACCAGGAAACACTTAGAATTATATAAAACAACAAAACAGACCAACATATTTTTCCTAGTGTAATCTTGGTTCCTTGGACAGTAAATCCTAAATCTAATATAGATTTTGCAGCATACCAGGTATTATCATAAACACCCCATGCAGCAAGAATACCTGCAAATACAATAAAAATAACAACAAGTGTTATTACAAAATTAAATCTATTAATAATTATATTAACATCAGATACAATTGATTTAATGTGCTTATCAACGAATGCACTTCTAAACAATGTTGCAACGCAGCCTTTAAGAGCACCGAGAATAAGCCAGGCAAATAAACTTATTAGAGTACTTCTTAATGTAATATCAAAAACATGATTAGCCAGTGCCGTATAGCCAGCCAACTGCCCACAAAAAGTAACCAGCATAAAAATTCCGATAATCTTACATATTACTTTTTCTTTGGTAGAAAATTCTTGTATTTTATCTTCATTCTTATTATCTAAAAATTTATTTATTTTAAGGAAATATATTCCTGATACTAAAGAAAATACAGCAATAATAAGACGAGATAAGGCCATTGGCATATTGATAAGATCAAAAACCATATATATCATATAAAGGACAAAAACTAATATTACAGCCGCTTTTTCTGTTTTATTTGGTATTTTTCCACAAATAATAAAACAAAATGCAATTCCAATAATAATGTTATAAATAAATTTAATGATAGGTGGAACACTCTCTAGGAAAGGTAAGCCAACTAAAACAGATATTATTAAAGCTATTGCAACAGGATTTTTATAAACAAAACTCATTCCTAGTTTTGCCATAGTTTCTTTATTAGCTTGTTTAAAGAAATAAACTAATAAAAGCACTAAAATTAACTGTAAAATAAATACCCATGTATTATTCTTAAAATAATTATCATTAATAATTTCTAACTTAGCTATGCCTTCATAAAAATTATCACTCATTTTTTCATTAAATTCATTAAAATACTTGCTGGTCAGCATAGCATGACCTGTCTTTTTGAAAAGACGACTGCGAAGTTCATCAATATATTTATCTAGTTCTTCAGCAAGTTTCTCAGCATCTTTATTTAAATCAATTATTTTTTGATTATAACTAGTTACTGGCGCATCAACTCCATCAAAAAGCTTTAAAGATTCATCAATTATTTTATCATTTTCGATAAAAATGTCTTTAGCCGTTTTATTATTAACAAAATTACTTTGTTCTCGAAGTTTTTCCCAGTAATCTTGTTTATCTAACCAAACTTTATTTAGTGTAGCTATATTCTTAAGTCTTTCATCTAATCTGCTTTTAATTTCAATGCATAGGTCAGATATGATTTTAACTTTACCTCTTAAGGTAATCATACTTTCAACATCTGTATTTTCAGCACCTTTGCATTCTTTGAAAGTTTGTTTGAAATCATTTAAAGATTCTCTTAATGGAATAATCCTTTTTTCTATATCAGATATATTTATTAAACTCTGTAATTTCTTTTCAAGACCCCTACTATCTTCTGCTATTTCATCTGATTTTTTATATAATTCAGAAACGTTATTTATTTCAAAAGTTGGAGAAGCAACAATATTGTTTTCAGAAGGGGTTTCTTCAGCATACAAAAGATTTGCCACATTAAAATTTATAAAAACAATTAATATAAATAATAATCTAAATCTATTATTCATCAAATCCTCCTCATTTATTCCATTGCATTATACCACAATCTTACACTACTTAAAATCCGCAATTACAATTTCTGGTAAATTAAAAAACCTTACTTTTAAATGAGAAGTTCCAACACCGCAAGAAACAAACATCTTCTTATTCCCTTCTTCATAAAAACCCTTTATGTATAATCCAGAAAAATGAGTTGGTTGAGCCATAGGACCATAAAAAGGAATATAAACCTGTCCACCATGTGTATGACCAGCAAAAACAATATTTACGTAGTTAGGAATAAGATGGAAAATATCTGGCGAATGAGTAAAAACAATAACAGGTGTTTTAACGTTATTAAAAGCTCTGTCAATATTATGCCTATTTTCGCTAAAATCACCAATTCCAACAAGTGATATGATTTTTTCTCCAATTTGAATTTTAACATTTGCATTATTAAGAATTTTTATATTTGTGTTTTTTAAGGTATCTCGAAATATTTTATATCCATTAAGATAGTTATCATGATTTCCCATAACCATATAAACGCCATATTTTGCTTTTAAGCCAGTAAGCAAGAGAGCTGTACTTTTAGGATCCATACTTTTATTTTTGTAAATCTTAACATTTAGATAATCTCCTCCAAGTAGTATTAAATCAGGATTTTGAGCATTAACTTTATTAACTACTCTTAAAACTTCTGTCTTACCATCTTGGCAAACATGCAAATCAGATAAAAAAGCAACTTTTATTCCCTTTAAATCAGAGTCATTAATGGTTATTCTTCTAACAATCAACAAATTAGGTTCGATAAAAAAAGCCCAAATAGGAATAAAAATAATTAAAAATAAAATAATTCCTAATATTATAAATATAGTTTTCTTTGCTTTTTTCATCTACTAACCTAAAACTACAACTCTATCGTTTAAATAACTCTAAATATGCTTCTTCTTCTATTTTCAAATTAAAATTATCTTTTATATATTCTTTCAAAGATAAACCAATACTTTTACGTTCCTTTACGGAAAGAGAAAAAGCTTTATTTAAAGCCTGTCTACATTGGTCTGCATTTCCTGGATGGAAAGTTAAACAATGTTGTTCTTTTGGAAGAACTTCAAAAATACCACCTGTTCTAGCAGCAATTACAGGTATACCTAAAGCTCCTGCTTCTAACAAAACGTTAGGCATTCCATCATAATGAGAAGGCAAAGCGATAAAATCACAAGCAGGATATTTACTTAAAAGCTCAAATCGGTCCATAAAAGGTAATTGAAGAATTTTAATACCATTTTCTTCATTTGTATGTTCTGTAATCCATTCTTGAACCTGATCTTCAACATCACCAACCATTAAAAAAGCTATATTATCTTGTAAACCTGTTCGCAAAAGGTTTTCCAAGAAAAATACAACTCCTTTCTTTTCCTTCAATTGTCCAAATAAACCTACGAGAATCTGATTATCACCAATGTTATTGTTATGCCTGAAATTCTTTGCTTCTTCTAAATCAGCAGAATCTTGCATCCAATCATCTAAATCTATGCCGTTTGGGATATGAACAACATTTAAATCTGGAAATAAAGAAATAACTTTGTTTTTTACTTCATTACTTAAGACACAAATACTTTCAGAAGATTTAAAGGCATCGAAAAGCATTTGTCTTTTTGCCGGTTGAAAAACCCCAACATCAAAGTCGTTTCCTCGTAATAATGTTATAGCTTTGGTTTTCAACCAATTTTTATAAATCGGTAAAGCAAGAATTGGTGTTGTTCCACCGAAAGCAACAATATGGGTATATTTTAATTTATTACAGGAATCATTAATAAAATTTAAAAGAATATTAAGATTATGAGCAGGGCTATCAGAAACAGGAATAGCAATTAGTTTTCCGTTCATTTGAGAAACAACTTTAAAATTATTCGCAGAAGCATTAAAAAATGCCACATCTGTATTAATATTATTTCTTCTTAAACTAGAGACTATTCTATCACAAGCCTGAGCCATACCGCCTCTTCTAGGAGGATAATTTTCTGTTAACCATAAAACTCTTGTTTCTTCACTCATAATAATTCCTCTATATTTTTGTTACCATTACCTTATCTCATTTTATTGACTCTTATAGGATATATAATTGTTTTAAAATCAAAAGATTTGTTTTTTAAATCTGAAGAACCCATTTTCAAATCTATTTCAACTCCGTAACGTTTAATTGATTTGATAGGAGGAGTTCCTGTAGAAATTACCTCTTCTTTTAATTGCCAACTAAAAGAAGCTATTTTTCCATTTACAATTGGTCGACTAGACCCATTTGCAACTCGTCTAGTCATATTATAACAACCATTTGCCTGTGGAACCGCTGAATATATAACCGGTTTTACCTTACCTTCTTCGCTATCGTATACGTTTAATTTGATTTGATTTTCGTCAATGGTTATAAAAGAATTAGTATTATCTTTTACAGCATTATTCAAATCATTTCTTAATCTAGCCACAAACAAAGCACATTCCTGCATTAAAACAGCAGAACCTTCACCAGCAGAAAAATTTTTGCCAAATCCTATAAACATAGAAACAGCCATTCCAAGGAATATTGCCGTAACACCAGCAGCAACAAGTATTTCAACTAAAGTAAAGGCTTTTTTCTTACACAGAGTCATTATTTATTATTACCTTTACACTAAAATCTTTTCTTTGCTTAGAAAGCTTTGTAACAGGATAATTAATAGTTACTGTTACTTTCTTAAATACAACTTTTTTGTTTTTTATTATATCTTCAATAAGCATTTTAGGTTTAAACTCGGAGCTAAAGCTTAAATGGAATACAGCTGGCGTATCCGCAAAATTAGCTCCATCGACAATATCACTTTCATCATATTGTCCAGACTTAATCATATCAAAAGGTAATGAAATTGTCTGCTCTACTAATTCAATAGCAGCATTATGAGCTCTGAACTCATAGTCTGTCATCTGTATTCCCTGATTTCCGGAAGAAAAAGCCAAGAAAGATGGAAGCATAACGAGTATTAATACAGCCATTGATATAGTTATTTCTACTAAAGACAGAGCTTTTTTATTCATGTAAATACCCTTATGCTATTTATTCATTCCAATAAGAATCAGTATTTGCTATAAATACTTTATAGAATCTATCATAACTAGAATGAGTAGGATCTTGAGCCTCTCTGTATCTTATTACACCGCCTTGAAAACGATGGTCTGCATAAATATTTTTAACACAAAGAGAACCGAAAAGTTCGAACTTAGAACCATAGTCTACTTGCGCTTTAGGTGCAATAATATTAACCATATTAGTCATCGTTGACTCAAATCTAACTTTGCTTTCTGCTGTTGAAGCGATAGTAAAAGTTTCAGAAGTATTCGCTAACGAAATACCTCTTAAAGTAATATTACCGTTGTTCAGTAAAATTATACCACCGCCTTTAACCACAAGAGGTTGCGGTTGTCCTACCGGTGGAACAACAAATTCTTCATTATTACTATTAGTTATGCACACAACAGAATCAAGCTCAAGTTCCCCATCTTTATTAAGATATTTTTTCCAAAATTCTTTTGGAGTAGAAAAAGTGTTTTGCACTCTTTGCTTTATTAAAGTTAGAGAATCTTCGATAGCAGGTTTTCCTTTATAAAAAGTATTTCCATTTCTCTCAATAACACTTTCACCATTTGTATCCAAATCTAACACTTTCTTTAAAGTCGGAAATACCCTATCTGCCTTTCTGTCATAAACATCTTGCATAGAATTATAAGATTCAGCGTAGGGCAATTCAACAATACAACTCATTAAAGCAGAATATTCCTTATAATCTTTAAACAGCATACCAGTTTTTAGAATTGGCCCACCTACCTTGCGGCCTGCAAATTCATTTATAGCAACAGAATCATTATAATATTCTTTTGGCAAAGAACGTAATAAATAAATTGGTTTTGGATTATTATTTTCAAAAATATTTTTAACATCTGAATCTTCAGGTTTAACATCAAGATAAGCAAATCTTACAAATGCAGAATAAACTGGTCCAATTACTCTTGTACGAGATTGAAAACCTTTTCTAGCATCACCAAAAAGATGAAGAATAGATGATTTTGAACCATAATAAAGACGTTCATCATTAGAAAGAACCTGTCCTTCGTACATTGCTTCTACCAACATTCTACTACTTCTGTCATGAAAACTATCTAATACAAAACTATGCCAGAATCTATAAGCTGTATTTTTTACACTAATACTGCTTCTATCCCAAGGAAGTGTTATAGGTCTAAAAAATGACTCCGGAAGATTTTGTGCTGGAGAAGAAAACTTAACCGGAGTAAAAACATTTGAAGTATTAACATCATAAAATTGGAAAAATTCCCCTAAATCTCCAGAACCAGAACAAAGATTTAATCTTGTCTTACCACCTTTTAACCATATCCAGCCGCGTTGTTGCCAAACGTCTGATTTTCTTTCATCTCTTAAAACATCAGCTATATTTGCAGGCTCTACAGGATATTCTGGCGTAGCATGGTTGTACACAATTATAGGTTTTGGACCATCGGTAATCATACCATTATAATCATTACGAATTATATTGTAGTCGTTTTCATCTTTTCTAATACTGTCATTTAAATAGAGACTAAATTTTCCCATAACACCCGGAACTAAATTGAAAACACTAACAGCACGTTTTATTACTATTTTTCTCTGTATTTTTTTATATTCACCAACGGATTCTACAACTAACCAACCATCAACCGCTTTTGGGTCGTGCCAAATATTAGGATTCATCTCGCTTTGTTTGAAATCTCTTAAATAAACATTAACCTCTATTGATGCTGTTTTATCCACTTCTCTTGAAAAGGCTTTTAAATCATTGTTCCAGGATGAATCAAGCAAATCATTGATACAAACATTTTTTAGAGATTTTCCACTTAAAAAAATATTTCTGAGCTTTTGGTAGTTTTCACTGTTTGATTTTAAATTGTTGGAAATACTATCTCTTATTGTTCCTATTGTTGTATTTATACCCGTTTCAGCTAAAAAATGCGCTATCTCGCCGTTAACAATTACATTCATTCCGGAATATTGACGGCTTACAAATGTATAAAGGGTTACTGAAAGCACCAACAAAACAGTGCCTAAAATAAGAGCAATCATAATCGTGAAACCACGATTATGATTGCTTAACTTTAAAGTCATTCGCCGAGAAGCTTCAAAGCGGTTGAACGAGACTCTTCGTTCATTTTGAAAACTTTAATTGAAGCTTGAGACTGCATTTTTGACAAAGTCATATTCATTATTTCGTTTGCCATATCAACATCACCAATTTGTGATTGTGATGAAACGGCATTCAAATACTGAGTTCCCAAATTAGCAAGGTTCGAATTTATTCCGTTAATTACAGAACCTATACTACTCTGTGTTGAAACAACTTTGCTCAATGCAGATTTTGCTAATTCAGAAGCAGACATAGCATCGCCCTGAGTTGCAACAGAAAGGTCGTTCACTCCTAGAGCACTTGCTGTCATAGCATCAATTGCAAACTGTTGACCATTTTGAAGGGTTGTAGAAAAAGAACCGTCTAATAGATTCTGACCATTGAACTGAGCCTGATTTGCACTCATATTAATCTGTGTTGAAAGCTGATTAATTTGCTGCTGAATCATAGCCCTATCGGAATCGGTTAGAGTTCCATTAGATGCTTGCAAAGCAAGAGAGTTGATTCCCTGCAAAATGCTTGAAGTTGTACTTAGAGAACTTGACGCCGTTTGCAAAAGTGACGCCTGACTCTGCTGATTTGACATTAACTGAGTCAATGCACGAGTCTGTGAATCAAAAGCTGATAGCATTGCACTTCCAGCAGGATTATCACTAGCACGAGTAATACTTTTCCCACTAGAAATCCGCTCTAACGATTTCGCGATAGAGCTATCAGCGTGTAATAGATTGGAATGTAAACTATTTCCATTTACACCTGTTAGCATATAGACCTCCTTGTCTTCTATACTTATGTACAATTATAATAAATTATTGATTAATTGGCTAGACCACTTATAGCTTCTTGTTCATCCGTGTAAGAATCACCCATCTGAAGCAATCCAACCATTTTAAAAACACTGGCAGCTAATTCGCTCAATCCACAAAAAGCGAGACTGCCACCTTTTTCATCAACGATTATTTCGGCCAATTCAATAATTTGGGCTATCCCTTGAGAGTTAATAACAGGAGATTCCGCGAAATTAAGCAAAATTTTGTGAAAACCTTCTGCTAACACTTCTTCTGCAGCGTCAAACAAAATTCCGCCACCCTTTTCATCAACGTAGCCACTAGGTCGTAACACGCACACATCATTAAATATTTCTTTTTTTACAACTAATCTTGCCATAGTAAAAAAAATTATACTTGCAAACTTTTATAATGTCAAACAATTAATATATTAGAAAGTGAAAGGTAAAAATTAGTTTCAACAGATGAAAACCTCTTCCAAAAATGTCATTGAAATAATTTTACAAATTTGATATATTATTTATACCAAATCGCGGCAATAGCTCAGTTGGTAGAGCATCAGCTTCCCAAGCTGAGGGTCGCGGGTTCGAGCCCCGTTTGCCGCTTTTTCTATTTTAGTTTTAGTTAATGGATTTTATTAATATGTCTAACATAAACAATCCTTCGAAACCCAATCCCAATACGTTAAACAAAAACCTAAACGATAAAAAAATATTTGCCAATTTAAAAGGTATCAGAAATATAACTATCGAAAATGGGAATCTAGTGTACGAAAACAAATCCGCAATGGATTATATAGGTTACATTATTATAGTATGTGCTTTTGTGCTGTTTATCTACAGTGAAATGAATATTTTTATTAAAGCTTTAATTGGAATTGTTTTAATTATTATAGGGTTATTTTGGCTTATATCAATAAAATCTTTTTCAATCATAAATACGACTATGAATACTATTTATAAAGAAATAAGATACAATTCTATCACTATATATAAAAGCAAAAGTATAAACATTAAAGATATAGTACTTTTAGGAGTTGATCACAAAAGAATAGGCAAGAATCCTAAATTGGAAGGTCCTAGAGAAGTTGATTCTAAATCTTTTTTAAGCGGGTTAGCATTAGCTCTTTTAACTGGTCATATTGTTTATAAAGAAGAAGAAAAAACTAAAGAGATTGATTCAATAGATGATCGCGTTGAGGCTTCAGCAATTGCCTATATTACTAATGATGGAAAATTTAATTATTTCAATGCATTTTCTGACGAAATCGATGCAAACAAAAACAACATAATAATAGCTGAGACTATTGGGTTATACGCAAATTTGCCAGTCACAATAGCAAAAAAAGATGAAGGCTTAGAAGTAACAAGAATGGGTAGCAGACTTACATTTACTTCAAAAAGCATAAAACCTACAACGATAGGAATAATCACTGAAATAATGATAAAAATTCCAATACTATTAGTCACAGCTGTAGTAATTTTTTACCTTTTGGTTATGGTTAGATAAATATTTAAAGTTTTTAGATAAAAAACTAAAAATTTGAAGTTTTAAGGTTATCTGTCTTCATTCTTTTATCTTAAATCTTAAATATCTCATTTTTTCTTTCCCCCTCTTCCTTCTTCCACCCTTTTTCTTTCTTTATTATTCTATCTTTCAAATTTTTTCTTCCATCTTAAATCTTTTTATAAAAAAAGTTGACGAAAGTACTTCTAAGCCTTATATTACTTTCACGTTTTGTTTACATTAACGATTGAAGATTGTTAATTTTTTCACAAAGCGATAATAAAAAATAATAACAGGAGGTCGTCGTAATGGCCGACCAGATTGACACCAAATTGGAAAAGGTTTGCGAAATTGTAGACAAATGGAATTGCGATCCTAGCAAATTAGTTCCTATTCTTCAAGAAGTTCAGGAAATCTATCGCTATCTTCCAGAAGACGCAATAAATCTTTGTGCAAGAAAATTAAAAATTTCTGCTGCTCAGATTTACGGTGTAGCAACATTTTATGCTCACTTCTCTCTTACTCCAAAGGGTAAGTATTTAATTAAATGCTGTAACGGTACTGCTTGTCACGTTAAAAAGTCTATGTCTGTTCTTGATGCTATCATGAAAAAGCTCGGACTTAACGAAAAGAAGCTTACTACTGACGATATGCTTTTCACTCTTGAAATAGTTTCTTGTCTTGGTGCTTGCGGTCTTGCTCCTGTTATGGTTATCAATGAAGACGTTCATGGTCAGATGACTCCAGAAAAAGCACTTAAATTTATTGACGAAATCATCGCTAATGAAAAGGGGGCCGCTAAATGAGTAATTTAGATCTTAAGAAAATTGCAGAAGAATTTAAAGCTAATCTTGAAGATCGCCGTGTTGTAGTTTGTGCAGGTACTGCCTGTGTTGCTAACGGTTCTCTTAAAGTTATTGATGCTCTTCAAAAAGAAATTGAAGCCGCTGGAATCAAAGTTAGAGTTGAAGCAAACCATCATAAATGTGGTGGCGAAAAGAAAGATCTATACCTTTCTAAGAGTGGTTGTCATGGATTCTGTCAGCAGGGTCCTCTTGTCACAATAATGCCAGAAAACATTCTTTACGTTAAAGTAAAACCAGAAGACGCTAAAGAAATCGTTGAAAAGACCCTTAAAAATGGCGAAATTATAGACAGACTTCTCTTTGTTGAACCAGGAACTGGTAAACACTCAAAGAATGCTGACGAAATCACATTCTACAAGCTTCAGCAAAGAACTACCCTCAAACGCTGCGGTCATGTAAATCCAGAAGATGTTAGAGAATATATTGCTAACAGTGGTTATGACGGTGCTCGCAAAGCTATTTGTGAAATGACTTCTGAACAGGTTTGTCAGGAAGTATTGGATTCTGGCTTAAGAGGTCGTGGTGGTGCTGGTTTCCCAACAGGTAAGAAATGGCAGCTCACACTTCCCAACAAGAGCCCCGATGGCGTAAAATACATTATTTGTAACGCAGACGAAGGCGACCCAGGTGCTTTCATGGACAGAAGCGTTATGGAAGGCAACCCACACAGCGTTATCGAAGGTATGATGATTGCCGCTAAAGGTATTCAGGCTACAAAAGGCTATGTTTACTGCCGTGCTGAATATCCATTAGCTGTTAAACGTGTTCGCAAAGCTATTGATGATGCCAGAGAAATCGGTCTTCTCGGCAAAAACATTTTTGGAACTGACTTCTGCTTCGATATAGAAGTTATGGAAGGTGCCGGCGCATTCGTATGTGGTGAAGAAACTGCTCTTATCCACTCAATCGAAGGTCAGCGCGGTATGCCAACAGCAAAACCACCGTTCCCAGCAGTAAGTGGTTTGTTTGGAAAGCCAACAACAATCAACAACGTTGAAACTCTTGCTTGTGTTCCATTGATTCTTAAATATGGTGCTCAGTGGTTCAAGAGCATGGGTACTGAAAATTCTACTGGTACTAAGACATTCGCTCTTACTGGTCAGGTTGCTAACACTGGTCTTGTTGAAGTTCCATTCGGAACCACCCTCCGCAAGATTATATTTGATATCGGCGGTGGCATTACTGATGACCAGGGCAATCCACTTCCACCAAGCGAATTCAAAGCAGTTCAAATCGGTGGTCCATCAGGCGCTTGTTTGACCGAAGAACTCTTAGACGTTCCTATAGATTTTGACTCAGTTAAGAAATATGGTGCAATCGTCGGTTCAGGTGGTCTTGTTGTTATGAACAAGTCTAACTGTATGGTTAAGATTGCTCGCTTCTTCATGAAGTTCACACAGAGCGAATCTTGCGGTAAGTGTGTTCTCTGCCGTGAAGGTACTGCTCAGATGCTTGCTTTGTTAGACGATATTATCGCTGGCAAAGGTACTATGGAAACCATCGATCAGTTGGAAGAACTCGCTAAGGCTGTTTCAGACGGTTCTCTCTGTGCTCTTGGTAAGACTGCTCCAAATCCAGTTCTTTCTACTCTTAAGACTTTCAGAGATGAATATATTGCACATGTTCGCGACAAAAAATGTCCAGCTCATCAGTGTGCTGCTCTCAGTTGTCCCGAAATTGACCCAGCTAAATGTAAAGGCTGCACTGCCTGTGCTAGACAGTGCCCAGTTGGAGCTATTTCCGGCACTGTAAAGAATCCACACAAGATTGATGAAACTAAGTGCATTAAGTGTGGCGCTTGCAAGAGAACTTGCAAATTTGGCGCAATAAAGTAATTGGGGGAACAGTATAATGGCTGAAAAAACTCTATTCATA
>CAMJNS010000019.1 GCA_946407375.1 uncultured bacterium | reverse complement strand
GTTATTATCTTAGCAAATCTTATTTTTATTGTCAACTATTTTTTTATTTTTTTGTACCCAAAAATTTAATTATTTAATAACCGTCATTTCGAGAGGGGTGTGCGAAAACTCGTAATTCTCTAATAAATAGTATTTCTTTCTATGTAGTCTATTTATTTTGTAGTTATTGTAGTTGGTTTTTGTTGTTTTTATATAAGCAGAAAGACTTAAGCTTCAAGCTATAAGCCAGTCATTTTAGTAATGACTTTTTCTGGCTTGCAGCTTAGAGCTTATAGCATATAGCTTTTTCTACAATAACTACCAACAACAATAATTACGCTTACGCTTTCAGAGCTAAAGCCCATACGCTATACTTTTTATGACCAATGTGTAGACTATAATTAACTAATTAACACTTTAGCAACAAGTTTCTTAACTTTTATTGGCTTATCAATTGCAACACAAGGCATATGTGCATTTTGAGGATAAAGAATCACATAACTTCCATCAGAGATAACACTTCTCATTTGATTTGATTTTTGCTTCCAAAACATAACATCTTTATCTTCATCGTAAGCTGTTTCAAGTTCAAGCTTATCAATATCAGAAGTTTCTATGGCTTCTATTCCATCAATCATCATTTGAATATCTACATATTTTTTATGTGATTCAAATTTACATTCTGATTTATTCTTGGTTATGTATTCTTGTACATTAATATAAAGCCAATCTTTTATTTCATGCTTACCCAATTTCATTTCTTTAAGATTGACTTTTTTTAAATAATCTAATGCAAAATCAATACGTTTCTGTAATTCTTCAGTCATATAAAACCTACTCACTAAATTAGTCCCAATAATAGTTTATTTTTATAGCTTTATTGCCTTTTTGGTCGTAATAAGCCTGTCTCATCTGATTATAAATTTTTCTATATTTTTCAGTAACATCGTTATTGAAAAGGATACGTAGTTGCACATCAGCATCTGGAGCAGATTCTAGTTCGCCACAATGTTCGATAACATTTTGGAAAGTACAATAAGGCGCATAATTTCCATCTTCAATAGTCATTTCATGATAGGTTTTTCCTGATTCGTCTGTAATAGTATGATTCAAAACGTTGTTTTGTTCCCCAACATGAACCTGTCTAGAAAACACACTATTAACGTATCCGGTTCTATAGTTATAAACTCTTGCATTTTGAGCTTCACTAGGAGCATCACCAGCCATAGAGTTTACTGTATATTTATATACTACTATTTCTCCACCATTTTGAGCTCTAGCATGTCTGCCAGAATCACGACTAACGTCACCTAATCTTATTGCTAAAGCAGAAGTTATTAAGTTACTGAAAAGATTTTCATCTTTTTCAAATTTTTCTCTATTTAAATAAATCTTTTTTTCATGCACAGCATTGTAAGCTTTAATAACTCCATCAAGTCTATCAAAACCATTTATCCAGTCTGATTTAGAGCTTAAATCCTTTACTCCACTAGAAGATTTACTATGTGCAAAACAGAGCAAAGCAGCCACATCTACATCAACTTCTGTTCTTTCCCATAAATCTCTATCAGTCAAAAGTATTATAGCAGAATTTAATGCGTGATTTTTCCTTATATCATTACCATTAGTGGCTTTTTTAGGTTTTCCATTGTCATCAAGAACAACTTTACCTTCTTTGTCTAGTATAAATCCACCACTTTTCATTCCTGCATCATGATAAACGGAAGCAACAACCATAGTTGGTTTATTAATTGTGCCTATAGCAAAATTTAATCTATCAGAATCTTGGGTATTTTTATAAAAAGAATCATTTTTTTGGAAAGTACCCTGTTTTATTGCCTTTTCAAAAGATTCCATTATTTCTAGAGTTTTATCAGTAACCATCAAAACATGTTCTTCTGTATGGTTAGTAAAATCACCAAGATAATCTTTATCATTAATAGCTGTTTTTCTTCCATCCAAATAATCATCACTATTAATTGCTAAAGCTTTATTCCTATAATTATATAAATTGCTTGGAAGTTCTGCACAAAAAGCAATAGAAGTAGAAGCCAAAACACATAAAGGGAATAATACTTTTAAACTTTTCATTGTTGATTATCCTTTCCAGCATTAACTGGCGCAATGACAAGTAGTTCATCATTTGCCGCAATAATCTTTTCTTTTGGATTTACCATAACGTCTTTATCGTAAGGCTTAACTCCTACTAAGGTATAACCAAATTTATCATGAAGCATTGATGATGTTTCATTGTAATTTTTACCTGCATATTCCTGTGTAGCCATAATAAAATTAAGAGTATTTCCGGAATCTCTTGAAAGTAGATCCTTGAAGAATGCCAACAGACCTTCGTGCATAGAAATTCTTGCAAGCAATTTTCCAGAAACTTCACCTTGAATAACTACATCTTCTACCCCACCCATTTTTAAGTGGCTAGCAAATTCTTCATTATATATTTCTGCTGAGGTATGTATTTTAGGATTAAGTTTTTCGATTGTAAGAGCTGCCAAGATTGTTCTAGCGTCAACGTCTTGAGTTGAACGGGTTCCATTACGTTCTGAAGTAATTACTGCTAAGCGAGCTCTTTCGACCCCTGCTTTATTTAAAGCAGAGATACTAGTAAAATCTTCATTTAGCAAACTTATTCTATTTACATCTAATCCGTGTTGCTGAAGCTCTTCCATCATATTTGGTTTTTCAGAAATAATAAGGATTTCAGAATCTTCGAAAGAGGGATCAAGGAGAAATTCTCTTGCAAGAATAATAGTCTTCTGACCAAAGCCACAAATAATTACGTGATTGTTTAATTCTTCCGGGTCTGTATGTTTATGCATAGTTGTCTCCTTGATTTTATCCATCATAATTGCTGAAAAAGTACCAGTTAACATTGCGAAAATTCCCATTTCAAAAATCAACAGGATGAAAAATACTATTTTACCACCTAATGTAACAGGGTAATCAGCATATTCGCCTGCCATTAAAGAAAATAGCGATTTCCAAAAAGCATCAGAAATATTGTTAATGTCATTAGAACTACCTGCTTCAAATTGAGACAAACCAACAGCACCAAAGAAAATAGCAAACAACCCAAAACTTGAGATTATGCCGATTTCTGTTAATCTGCCTTCAAATATCTTACTGAAAAAGCTGAATTTTCTTGTAAATTCCGAACCAATTGAAAATACTCTAAACAAACGAAGTAATCGTAATATTCTTAAAATACGACTTAGTCTAAAAAATCTGAAAATTCTGAAAGAAGGCATTACTGCCAAAATATCTATCCAATAATTTGTAATAAAAGCATGATTTGTTCTGCTAACAATCCATCTTAAAATAAGTTCAACAATGAATATATATGTTAGATATTCATTCGTCAGTGTTATCCAGTTTGGAATCTTTTCTTCAACACCACCATAAATAAAAAATTCTACAAAAATAAAGAAAACAGATACCAAAATTAGTATCATTATAGTAATACCAAAAGGTGCTGAATCAACTATATGTTTAAGACTAGTTTGAACTTTTGTTAATTGCTTGCTTTCAAGACGATTTTTAACAATTATTAATAAAAGTATTAATTCTAATACAAAAATATTTGTAAAATAGTCATTTGTATTAGAAATCCAAGAGGGAACTTCTACTCCATGATAGTAGATATAAGTCTCTATAAACAACAATGACAAAGAAAAAATAATTAAAGCAAGTGATATTAAAAAAGGAATAGATTTAAAAATTTCTTTAAATCTTCTTTTACGAACATTTTTATTATCAATAGTTAAAGAGTTATTTTCCATAATTTTGCTATTTTATTTCATTTGAGTTGTTATAGCAAGCAAAAAAAGAAGCCCTAAATCTTTTTTCTGATAAAGGGCTTCTTTTTATAACGAATTATTAGAGTAAAAACATCATCACGGCCAAATCTTATCCATCATTCTTGGGAATGGGATAGTTTCGCGAACATGAGTCAAACCACAAAGCCAAGCAACTGTTCGTTCGATTCCAAGACCGAAGCCTGAATGTGGAACAGAACCAAAGCGACGTATATCAAGATACCATTTGAATGGTTCGAGGCTCATTCCTGCTTTTTTAATCTTAGCTTCAAGAACGTCTATATCAGCTTCACGTTCACTAGCACCAATTATTTCACCATAACCTTCAGGAGCAATCATATCAAAGCAAAGCACCCTACCCTTATGTTCTGGGTCTTCTTTCATGTAGAAAGCTTTAACTTCGCTTGGATAACGATGAATCAAAACAGGTTTATCATGTGTAATACCGATAGTTGTTTCATCTGCAGCACCAAGGTCATCACCTACGCCACCTTTAAGAATATCTTCAGAAAGTTTACGTTTTTCTTCATCATCAGAAGCGGCAAATTCTTTCTTTTTCTGTGCTAAGAATTCACAAGCTTCATCATAAGACATTCTGTAGAAAGGAGCTTTAATTTTTCTAAGCTTTTCAACGTCACGTTCTAAGGTCTTAAGTTCTTCTTCACAGTTGTTAACAACATGTTGAACTACGCTTTCAACGAACTGTTCAGCTAATTCCATATCTTCAGCAAGTTCCATATAAGCGACTTCTGGTTCTACCATCCAAAATTCGGTTAAATGGCGGCGAGTTTTGCTCTTTTCCGCTCTGAAAGTAGGACCAAAACAATAGACTTTACCGAAAGACATTGCTGCAGCTTCCATATAGAGTTGACCGCTTTGAGACAAATAAGCTTTTTGATCAAAATACTGTGTTTCAAAAAGATTGGTAGTGCCTTCAGCAGCATTTGGAGTAAAAATTGGTGCATCAACGTTTATAAAACCACGTTCGTTAAAGAAATTACGTATTGCCATTGTTATGTGATGGCGGATTCTAAGAATTGCATGCTGTCTCTTTGAACGCAACCACAGATGACGGTTTTCCATCAAGAAAGCAACACCGTGTTCTTTCGGAGTTATTGGATAATCATAACTTTGGGAAACAATCTTGATGTTACTAAGTTCAAGTTCATAACCACCAATTTGTCGGTCGTCTTTTTTTACTTTACCAGTAACGATAACAGAGGTTTCTTGATTGATTTCTTCACATATTTTAGCGATTTCTTCAGAAAGATTTGGCAAAAATGCTACACACTGACACATAGCACTGCCATCTCTAACGATGATGAAGTAAAGCTTTTTAGAACTACGCTTATTGTAGCACCAACCAGCAATAGTTACTTCTTCGCCAACGTGATTTTTAAAATCAGCTATTGGAGTGTATTCTTTCATAAGATTTCCTTTGTTTCAAAGCTTTTATTGGAAACAACAAAGCTAGAAATATTATTATTTATTGGCTTTCAGAGTCATCAAACCTGTCATCAATGCCACCCATAATAGGTATACCATCAATAATTTTATACTCTTTCTGGCAGCTTTTGCATTTAAGACAATCCTTATTATTTATATATTCAACATCGCTACCGCATTGGATACAAGCAATGTTAGACAATAAATCAGGATTTATAGCCATTATGACTCCAAGCTTTTAAATAACTGTTTGAAGTATAGTACTAGCAAAGAAAAAATTCAATAACTTTTTACGAAAAAGAATTAGAAGCTATTTCTAACACGCTGGTAATACCTCGTCGAGTTGAATAAGCCACAGGTATTGAATGTTTTTCTGCGTAAGCATTAAGTTCTCGTAGCAAAGCATGAGAGAGCTGTTTAGTTACAATAATCATCAAATCAGGTTTACCAAAACCTAAGCTAATTTCAGTTAACAAACTGAAACCGCTAAACCACTTGGCTACTAAACCAGCATTCGATAAAGCCTTTTCATATTCTAACCCCACTCTGTCACCACCAAAAACAATGACTTTCTGACCATTAAATTTTGCTTGTTTTTCAGCCTTATTCTTATCTTTATCAGTTGATTTTTTACTCGACTTAGGTTGAGTTTTATTGAGTTTTGCAGTATCTGGCAATATATCTAATTTATATATACCCGCTTCCCTATCTTCTAATTCAGGAAGCCAAATTCCGCGAGCTGGTCTGCCATTCCATTTTTCAGTAACATCCTGATAGATTGGGAAAGATTCATCATCGCAAATAAATAAAGCTTTGCTATTTTCTAATTTAATATTTCCTAAGAGCTCTTTTCGCTCTGTTTCAAGACTTTGAAGTTGCGTTAATTTATTATCTTCAAAAGTTGCAAGCATATATTCTTCTGGAACAGAAAGATTCTTAGGCACTTCGTTCAAATCTAAATAATATATTTCACCAGTAATAGAAACAAACAGCCAGCACTTTTTACCAGACTTTTCACCATAAGTATTATCAAATCTAGCTTTTGTAACAATCTGACCTGCTACAGCCTGAGATTTTATATTCTTTTTGATTTGTAATTCATTTAGCTTTTTCTGCAAATTAGAAACAAGATTACTTTGATTTGTAGATGTTTCCAGTTTTGAACGCAAATCGTTGTTTTCGTCTTTAATTCTATTAAGACTAGCTTCTTTATTATTTAAAGTTTTTTGCAATCTTTCATTATCTTTTAATGCTTCATCTAATCGGTGTCTTAAATCATTAACTTCTGATTCGGAAATAGTAGGAGCAGGCTTGGCAGCTAATTCTTCCTTTGCAAACTTAAGCTGTGTATTCAAGCTGGAATTAAGATCTTTTTCTTTTGCCAATTCCGAACTAAGCTTTTTGTTTTCATTAACTTTGCTTTCTAATTTGGTGGAATAATTTGATATCTCTGTTTTTCGCTTAGTTTGTTCATTGCGTAATTCTTTGTTTTCAGATTTTAATTGAGCATTTACATCTTTTAAAACTTCTAAAGCCGCTTTAATTTTTTCTAATTCTTCATAAACAACTTCATTGAAATTTCCAGAAAAAGCTCCATTATTAGTATCCGGTGAAGTTATTATATCTTTTGAATGTAAAGCGGCTTCTATTTCAGCATTTGAAATAGTCGTATGCGTAGATTCTTCTTGCTTTTCTGCTTCCATTTCTGCTTTTTCTTTTGCTTTTCTATCTGCTTCTTCTAAAACATCTTTATATAACTTGGAAGAACCCTGACGTGGATCAATAAGTGATAAGATGCGAACTTTGTCAATGTTGCCAAATTCTCCATTTCGCAATTTTTCAACAGAAGCAGCATTCCCAGCCTGATTGAAAAAATTCATAGAGCTTTGATTCTTGTTTACCCAAGTTAATAAAATGATTCTTCGGAGAGGATTGTTTGTTTTAGAATAAGCTAGAATTTCATTTATTAGACCTTTTTTGTCTGAAATTACACCAAATCTTAAATATCTATTACAACGTATTTTTAATTCGTGATTCGGATTTACCCATGAAAGAAGCTCTTGATTGGCCGTATCAAAACAGATAAGCTTTAAAAGTTCGAAATTATCAATGAGTCTATCATATATTTTATTCCAAAATTCATCTGCCATGTGCTAACTCCGAAAAAAACTAATATGCCCTTTTGTTAGAATACTATTTACCAAACTAGAACACAACATTAAATCTTAAATTTTTAGTTTTTATCGTAATTAGTTTTTGTTGTAGTTAAAAATAATCTAAGCGAGAAAAAGTTACTACAAAGATTTGATTAGCGATATTAAGCCATATTAGTTTATTAAAATTCCCCTTAATCCCCCTTTACAAAGAGGCTGTCTAAAAACTCAATTTACTAATAAAATTAGAATAACCTAATTATATGTTTTCCTTTTTCTAGATGGACTTCGTTTTGCTTTCAGCAATGCCACGCTATCGCTCGCAATGACGATTATGACTAGCTTCAGAGTATATATACGTCATCGCAAACCGCAAGTTAAACGTCATTACGAGCAGTCGATAGACTGCGTGGTAAACCGTGGCGATCCAGTAAAAACTTTAATGCAAAAACCTAGTTTTTAGACAGGCTCTCAATGAGGGGCTTTAGGAGAAATTAGCAATAGAAAAGTAACTCTGCCCTTCTCAAGGGGCTTTACGGCTAGAACGAGTTGCCAAATGAAATCAGAGCTAGCTTATCGTGGTTAAAATCATTTGTTCCATAAGATAACTCAATCATTCCAAGCTTGCTTTTAAGGGAATAAGCTGCTTCACCGCCGTAAAATTGCATATCATTATCAAACAAATCATGTTCATCGTTAGTAATATTCCCCCTGTTCGCTCTTAAAAACAAATTCATATTTTTAGCAACTTCTCTACGAATTTCTATACCAGTAGTTATGACATTATGTCCACATAATTCCTGATAGCTTAAGCCATAGAATGGAGTGCTACTGTCGTCATAAATGTTTTTCCCGCCAAGATAAAATAATTCATTGCCAGGAACTACATCTGACGAGAGTTTTCCCCAGGAAGCCATAACGCCTAATGTAGTCTTATCGCTTAAAGGAAGATAACCTTTATAGTCAGCAGTATAACGAGAGAAATCATCTGTGCCTTTGTTTTTACTGAAATTGGCTTTATCTACAGCTTTTAAATAAGTAAAATTAAATTTGTTTCCAAAACGAGGTTTGGTAGCATTGTTCAGATTGTCAGTAGTTAATTTGCCAAAATAGCCAGTATATTCATAATTATCATAATTTATCCCATTTTCTATCCTATTTAAATTGGCTCCCCCAAAGCGTTTCAACACACCGCCCTTTATTATGGAAGAACTTGAAAATCGCTTATGCAAAGAAAATGCTGCTGTTACTACCTGTTCTTTAAAGTGTAAATCAAACTGATTATCGTAAAGTGATTTTATTCTTTTATTTCTTAAATCTAACTCAATGTCAGACCCAAAACCTGTTCTTGCTATTTCAGACAATTCTTCGGAAGTTGTAAATCTTGGATTATTTGATAAAACCAAATCTACCGAGGTTCTGCTTCCTGCGAAGAATTTATTTTTTATTGTCTGATTTAGAAGTAATTGGGCGCCTTGCCCCTCTTCATATCTGATTCCTATATTGTGTTCGTAGGCTTCTGAATTTTTAACAATAAAAATTAATTTGTTTTCATTATTTCCAGAAGGAAGAATTTTAAAGTAAGCTTTTGAAATTAGACCTGTTCCAATCATTCTTTCAGCTATTTTTTTAATTTCTTTTAAATTCAAATCGTTTTTGTTTAATTCGCCTATTTTATGAAACAAATATTCGGTGCTTGATTTTTCTGCACCTTCAATTTCTATAGAGGAAAAATGTATTTTTTCATTTTCATCATAATCGGGAAGGCTTGCTTCTTTATCATTTATGCCTTTGCACATTTCAGCAAGCTTAATAAGCTCATCCTTGTGAACATTACAGGCATCTTCACCACTCTTGATTATCGCAGGAATGTTTTTAAACGAAAAAGTAGCAAATGTTGTTATGTCTGGTTCTATAAAAATATCACAGGCTTGTTTTTGGTTTTCCATATCCTGTTCGTTTAAAAAACTTACACATTGTGCCAATATTTGCGGAATACTTTTTAATTCTCGACGAGTGCTTAGCGGAGAACCTACGTTTACGCCTATTATTATATCAGCTCCCAATGCTTTTAATTCTTTTGCGGGAAGATTGCTTACTATGCCGCCATCTACAAGAAATTTTCCGTCAAACTCAGCAGGTCTGAATACCATAGGGTAAGACATACTGCATCTTACGGCTTCAGGCAAATAACCTTTGGTTATAGTTACTGGTTCACCTGTTTCCAGGTTTGTAGCAACACAGGCAAATGAGCGTTTTAACTTAGAAAAATCTTCAACATTGTGAGCGGGAACGCATAATTCGCTGAGCTTTATCATTATGAGATTGCCGTCTATTAAACCTGATGTAGGTTTGCCAACTTCGCTTTTAAAAAAATATCTACCGTCTTTGGAACGTTCAAAGCTATCCATTCTGCGGTGATCTAAGTTTTCGGTAAGCAATTTTCTCCAGTTTAAATCGCTCAGCATCTTTTCTATCTGGTCTGGCGAATAACCAGTAGCATAAAGTGCACCCACAAAAGACCCCATGCTTGTACCGCAAACCATGTCTACTTTTATTCCAGCTTTTTCAATTGCTTTTAGTGCACCGATATGTGCAAGACCTTTAGCGCCACCACCGCTTAGAACTAAACCGATTTTAGGTCGTTTAACCTGGTTTGCTTTTTCCTCAATACTTTCTGTTGTTTGTGCACAAGAAGTCTTAGAAAACACCACAATAATCAATATAAGAAGAAGGAAATACTTTAATTTCACTTATAATTGTCTCATTTCGTTAATTACATAGATTTATTTGCAATAATCAATATAATATCGACAACAACAAATATATATTCTATAAAACTTGAAAAATTTAGCTAAATGATATAGAGTTTGGAAAATTAAAAATCAGGAGAAACAGAATGAATTTTAAAAAATTATCTGCTATCGCATTAGTTTCCGCAGCTATTATTGCGGGAGCTTCAACTCTTGAAGCAAGTCCTAGACTCAGTGTTTATCCTAATTCAATTACTATTGAAGAAGATTGTTCAGATGCTATTATTTCTTCAGCCTCAGAAGCCTTTGCTTCTAAGAATGGTAAAATAGAAAAATCTTCTTTAACATTAAAGAAAATATCTGCTGAACAGGCACTTAAGGCAATTAAAGCTTTTTCTGGCGTTGAAGATTTACGCATAAATGATATTCCCTTTACAAATTTAGATTTCTTAAAAGAAATGCCAAATGTAAAAGAATTAAGAATATCTGGCGATTATAAATTTGATCCATTAGATATTTCTGCTATAAGTGGAAATCAAAAACTTGAAGAAGTAGAATTTGCCAGTTGCAAAATATTAGATTTAGCTCCAATAAGCACTTGTACTAATCTTGAAAAATTTACATCTTATTCTTCTTTAATACTTAACAATACTATAAGTCCATTGAAAAATCTTGCTAATCTTGAAGATTTGAGTCTATATGGAACAAAGGTTGATGATTTTGCTCACTTAGCTCCTTTAACAAAGCTTAAGAAGATTAATATTTATGCTACAAAACCAATAGATGGTGGAACCTTAGATTATAATCATCTTTCAGAAATAAAATCTTTGGAAGAAATCAAAGCTGGTATGACTGAAATGAAGTCTGTTGCTTTCTTGAAAGATTTGCCTAAATTTAAATCAATAGAATTTATGGGTGAAAAAATCGAAGATTTAGAAACCTTTGAAAATTGTAAAAATCTTGAATACATAATGTATTGGGCTCATCATAGTTTTAATCTCGATGGTACTAAAATCGGTAAGGCAAAAACTTTAAAGAAACTTAAATTTTGGAGTACTGATGAAGTTTCTAATTGGGAAGGTTTGGCTAATCTTACTAATCTAGAAGAATTATATATCGACGGTATTAAGAATTGGACTACTTCAGGGAATACAATAGACACTTCTTTCTTGGCCCCTATGGCAAAATTGAAAAATCTTGAAATAAAAAATGTATTAATAAAAGATTTAGCAAAATTACCAGCTTCTGTAAAAACTATTGTTATTGATCAAGACAGAATTAAACCAGAAGATAAAAATGCAATAGATTGTTCAACATTTGTAGGTCCAGAAATAGAAAAGCTTTACATAAATTCTGTAAAGCTTTCTAATGTAAGTAGTATTGCTAAGAATTTCCCCAAACTCAAATATTTTACTCTTAAGAAAATTGAAGGTATTGAAAATTACGATTTCTTGAAAGAATTACCAGATAAATGCACTGTTACTCTTTCAAAGGGTTCTATAAGCGATGAAATGGTAAAAGAACTTAAAGAAACAAAAAAAATCAATGTAGGTCAGTATTAATTTGATGATAAAAAGGCTGTATTGTTAATACAATACAGCCTTTTTTTATTACCCACAATTAAACTAATTCTTTGAGGTGAGCGAGAATATTCATAGCCTGCAAAGGTGTTGTATTATTTAAGTCTATACTTTTTACGGCTTCGGCTAATTCATCATTTGGAGCGAATAAACTAAGCTGCAGCGGCTTTTCTTCTTTTTTACCAGCTTTTTCATCTTTGGCTTTCTTAACAGGTCTAGTAACTCTAGTTACTTCATCGTCTCCAGACTTTTCTAATTCAAAAAGAATTTCTTTGGCTCTGTTAAGAACAGCTATAGGAAGCCCTGCTAATCTGGCAACTTCTATACCGTAAGATTTACTTGCAGGTCCTTCATTTATTTCGTGCAGGAAAACCATATTACCTGTCTTCTCATCATGATTAACACCAACATTAAGGTTAAATATTCCATCATTTACCGAATCTAAATCTGTTAATTCATGATAATGTGTAGCAAAAAGGGTTCTAGCCCCAATACTCATATTTATATGTTCTAATATTGCCCAGGCAAGGGAAAGACCATCGAAAGTCGAAGTGCCTCTACCAATTTCGTCAACTATAAGCAAACTCTTTTTAGTTGCATTTTTCAGAATAGCTGATGTTTCCATCATTTCAACCATAAAAGTGGATTGTCCTCTTAACAAATTGTCAGAAGCACCAACTCTTGTGAAGATTCTGTCAACTACACCTATTTCTGCACTTTCAGCAGGAACATAAGAGCCAATCTGAGCCATAAGCACAATTAAAGCTGTCTGGCGCAAGTAAGTAGACTTACCAGCCATATTAGGACCTGTAATAATTGCCTGAATACGCTTGTCGTTAAGAGTTAAATCATTAGGATGGAACTCTCCACTGCTGAGAAATTTTTCAACAACAGGGTGGCGACCAGCTTTTATTACAAGTTCGTTCTTATCGGTTATCGTTGGTCTGCAAAAATCAGTGTCGGAAGCAAGTTGAGCTAAAGATGATATAACGTCTATTTCAGCAATAGCAGAGGCATTTTCTTTAATAGTGGCAGTACAGTCAATCACTTTTGCCACAAGGCTTTCAAAAATATCTTTTTCTATAGCCAATATTTTATCGTTCGCTGTAAATACTTTGTTTTCGTAATCTTTTAATTCTGCAGTAATGTATCTTTCATAATTTGTAAGGGTCTGCCTTGCTGTATAACGCTCAGGAACCAGATTTTTCTGTCCTTTTGAAACTTCAATATAATACCCAAATACATTATTTTTACCAACTTTTAATGTTTTAATTCCCGTAGCTTGGCGTTCTCTTTCTTCATAATCCTCCATCCAAGCCTTGCCGTCTTTTAAAATGGCTCTAAGCCCGTCTAATTCTTCATTAATTCCAGTTTTTATAACTCCTCCATCAGAAACAGCCGGTGGCAGGTCATCGTTTAAATTAGAGCTTAAAAGGTTGGTCAAATCATTTAATGGTTTAAGCATTGAAGCCATCTGAGTTTGACCTGCATTTTCCAAAATGCTTTTTAATTCAGGAACTCTTAGCAAACCATTATTCAAACCTGCTAAATCTCGTGGGTTTCTGCTACCTAGTGTAACTTTACTTAAAATTCTTTCTAAGTCTGAAATTCCTTTTAGTGTATCTCTTAATTCAGCGAGCAATAAAGCATCTTTTATAAAGAAATCTACTTTTTGCAAACGTGATTCAATAGAATTTTTATCTGTTAGTGGTTTTAATAACCACTTTTTAAACATTCTAGCACCCATGCTGGTTTTGGTTTTATTCAAAACATCGAAGAGAGTGCCCCCGACATTGTTGTTTTTGCTATTGGGAAGAAGCTCTAGATTGTTCAAAGTAGCTTCATCTAAAACCATTCCATCGCCGAGTTTGTATTCTTTGGGCAAACTTAAGTGGCTTAAAGAACATCTTTGGGTATCAAAAAGGTGGTCTGCGAGAATTCCAAGAGTTCTAACGGTTAAAGAAGGCATAGAAATAAATCTAGCCTTATGTTCGTTAGGATAAAGGCTTGCAACCATATCTATAGCTTCTTTTTCGTTAAGCTTCATGGGTTTTGCTTCAGCGTTAACATGGCTCCAGGGCGGATTTTCAATGCTTTCTCCTGAATCACTCAAGTAAAGAATTTCTCGAGGCATTAGTCTTGTAAATTCTTCTTCAACTAGCCCAAATTCAGCAGAATCACCAGTAGTCATTATCACTTCGCCAGTGCTTATGTCGGCTGATACTATACAAAACCTGTCAGCAGTTTTCCCAAAAGCTGTCAAATAGTTATTTGTAGAGCTTTCAAGCATATTGGGATCAGAGACCGTGCCCGGAGTAACGATTCTAACAATATCACGCTTTACAAGACCCTTTGCTTTTTTCGGGTCTTCTAACTGTTCACAAATGGCTACAGTATAATTTTTTTGAACAAGTTTTTGTAAATAGCCTTCGATAGCATGATAGGGAACACCAGCCAAAGGAATAGGATTATCGCCATTTTTACCTCTTGCCGTTAGAGCGATTTGAAGTTCTTTTGAAACTAATACTGCATCTTCAAAAAATGTTTCGTAAAAGTCACCACAACGAAAAAGAAGAATAGCATTAGGGTTTTCTCTTTTTAATTGCTGATGCTGTTGCATTAACGGAGTTAAGCCAGCATCTACATCGTTAACTGCTTTTGTTTTTTTATTTTCTGAAGACACTTAGTTTTTGCCTCTATTCATCAAAGTTGAGAGTTGGTTGGGAAATATTCTGATTCTGGTTTGCAAGATTATCGGGAGCTTTTAAGCCCATATAGTTCCATGCTGCCTTTGTTGCAACACGTCCTCGACCTGTTCTAGCCAAGAAACCAATCTGTATTAAAAAGCTTTCATAAACATCATAAATTGTGTCAGCTTCTTCCCCAACAGAAACAGCCAGAGTATCAAGACTGACAGGACCGCCGTTAAAGCGATTAATTAAAACTTCTAGAATTTTCCTATCTATATAATCTAAACCCATTTTATCAACCTGAAGCATGGTCATACCTGCTTCAACTGTTTCTAAATCGACAGTCTTGTGATTATTAACCTGTGCCACGTCTCTCATACGTTTAAACATTCTGATAGCAACACGGGGTGTACCCCTTGAACGGCTGGCGATTTCTCGAGCGGCATCATCTTCTATGGGATATTTAAGCTTAACAGATACAGCTTTTATTAATTCTGTAAGTTCATCTACTTTATAATAATCAATTCTAGAAACTACACCAAATCTAGTTCTCATAGGAGCAGATATATCGCCTTCACGAGTTGTAGCCCCAATAAGTGTAAATGGCTGAACTTTCATTCTGATACTTCGAGCAGTAGGGCCTTTTCCTATTAAGACATCAAAATGATAATCTTCCATTGCAGGATACAAAACTTCTTCAACATTTTTAGTAAGACGATGAATTTCGTCAATAAAAAGCACGTCACCCCTATGCAAACCTGTTAGCAAAGCAGCTATATCACCAGCTCTGTTAAGAACAGGACCAGAAGTTATTTTGATTTGTACACCCATTTCGTTAGCAATAACATTTGCCAATGTGGTTTTGCC
Organism: uncultured bacterium; assembly: GCA_946407375.1. GTDB lineage: Bacteria > Muiribacteriota > Ozemobacteria > Ozemobacterales > Ozemobacteraceae > RUG334. Next base: position 20,354 of record CAMJNS010000019.1, on the reverse strand, counting down.
TAAACCAGGAGGGCCAAGCATTAAAGCGTGGTCAAGGGGTTCACCTCTCTGTTTTGCTGCTTTTATAAAAATACGTAATTTTTCTACAATTGGCTTTTGCCCGACAAAATCATCAAACCATTGGGGTCTTAAAGAAGGAAGCATTATTTCTTCATCGCCACGAATAGGAGTGCGAGAAAGAACGGTACCTTCTTCCATTTCTTTAGATATTAAATCGTCTATTTCTTTGTCTGACTTGTGTTTTGCCATAGTAAAAAGATAATACCCTAACAGTTTATTTCTTTCAATAAAAATTATAAGTTATGCATAGCAAAGGTAATTTTTTTTAACAATTAACTATATTTTAGAAGTAGCGTCCTTTTAGGAGCTTGTCTAAAAACTAGGTTTTTAACCCAAAATTAGTTTTGTCTAATTGTTTTAAAATCCCCCTTAATCCCCCTTTATAAAAGGGGGTAAGGACAACTGCCTGTGCACTAAAATTTTTGCAAATTCTTAGTTTTTAGACAGCATCCTTTTAGGACGCTTTAATTTTTAGTATATAGTCCTAGGGCATCAAAGATGGCCTAGGTTATTGATGTAGTGACCTATCGGTCACTTATATGTCCGAAAGGACAGGGGGATTTTAAAACAACAGTCCTCGGACTCAGCCTTGTACTACTTAATTGACTTCTCAAAAATCCCCTTGTCTGCCGTTGGCAGACGTTCCCCTTTGAGAAAGGGGATATAAAACTGCCAGAAAATCTAATTTGTAACTAAATATTAGTTTTTAGACAACCTCTCAAGTGACGGCTTTAGTAAAGCTTAAAAATGGATTAACAAAAAGATAATTTATTGTCGATTTATAAACCAGGAGAAGTTTATGTTCTTAGCTGGTTTAATAATTTCTATAACTTTAGTATTTGGTGGCTTTGCCTTAGCAGAAATCTTGTTTTACTCGTTAAATGGAAGATTTTTCTGGAGAGCTTTTGTGCCAGCTATGCTTAGATTTACTTTATTTCCAAATGACAAAGTCGAATTGGATTGTTACGACGTTTTAACGGAATATGCTTCGTTAATGCTTTATTGCTCAAGTTTAGTGCTTCCTTTTATTGCACTAAATTTTATGGGTTTTGTTCATATCTTTTAAGTTGAGAGTATTATCTCCCCTTTGAAAAAGGGGAGATAATACTGCCAGAAAAATTCCTAATTCTTAATTTTCCCCATTTAATTCTTTTAAGAGATTTTGTGTGTCTCTCGGGTCAACTATGTAGCCCAAGAAATCACCGCGAATCTGGCCTTCCAATGGGTCGCCAAGTATGTCAGAACGATTATAATCAGCTTCGCTTTTTAGTTGAAATTTAGCGAAACCTATGACCTGAACAGAATTTTTCAAGCCCGCCATATAAATGTCTTTAGGAGAATACTTGGATTCCAAGTCGTCGTAACCAGCAGCACCATAGTTATGTTCTCCAACTTTCAAGTCATAGATTGTGTAATCGCCTTCTTCAATTTCCAAATCGGCACTACCGTTTGCGTTGTTGGCAAGGTATTTCTGATAACCCTGAACGTCACCAGGAACCCCGACTATTGGCACAATAACAATAGTATTAGGTGTATAGGTGGCAAGTTCTTGTCCTGTAATAATCTTCATGTTTTCTTTAGATTCGGCAGAATATATATTATTATCTGTAGAAACAATGTCTGCAAAGTTCACAGGCGAATCAAAGCCATAGAGCATATATTTGGAGTAGTCTGCACTGCTTCTTTCACCATCGTTGTCTAAATCGACACAACCATACTGGTATTTGGTTCTGCCCACATAGTGAGTGCCAACACTTGTTTCTTTATTAGAAAGAGAGCCAAGCATAACATTGTTAAGTACAAGACGTGATGCATCTATGTTCTGAGCATTATGCCCACCCATTAAAGAAAAGTGCCCTTTTTGTTCACCTTGAGCATCAGTTAACCAACCTCCAATATACTGCCATACCGAATTATAAGAATTAAGAGAAGACATTTTATCAATTCCAGGTTTTATTTTATTGTCATTAAAAGAACAAGTCGCACCTGGTCCTGAATTTGGCTTTTTAATAACCTGACAAAAAGGACTATATTTATATTCTAGACTATATGAAGTTAATGATTGAATTGTTCCTTCCCCATAACTGCCTGAATATATACTAGAATAACCGCCTTTTTTAGGAACTTTCTTATAAGTAAAGTCAGTAAAGGCCAAACAATTATTGTAACAGTTCTGACGTCTGCTACTTTTGTTGCTATTGTTTTTGTCATAATAATATGCACGTTGGGACAAGGCAAGATCAAATGTTTCAGCAGCAAAGCACTGTGTATACATAAATCCGCCATCTAAAATGTGCTGTTTAATCTTCTGCGCTACATCCCATTTCATTTTTTGGTAAGCAGTAGCACTACTAAACCATTTATAAAACAACTCATCACGTGACACTTTATTTTCATCTATATCGTTACTTGTAAAAACATAGTGATTTTCATTGTTATAATCGTCATCAGAGTATCCATATTTTTTATTTAAGAATTTATAAAATAGACAGCCACTGAAGTTTTTCTGATCATTTAGAGTTCCACTACAACTTCCGCAACTTCCACATCTGCCATCATATGTTGTTGTAGATGTAGTATTTTTACAATTATTTTTCATTACTGATTCCGATTCAGTCCAGCTCTTTACACGAACACCTAGATTTTCACCATTTTGATATTTAGTACCTGTCATGTTGCTTTTATAATGAATCATGGTAGCCGGATTTTTCCCTTCCGGATTATTCCCAAAACTACCAACATCTAAAACTGCTTTTCCTTTACAATATGTACAAAGTTTAGCTTTGAATTTATTCGATGCATCATTAACGTTTTTATTATGCCATGATTTATATGGTTCTACGTTAATATTAAACTTCGTTTCCTTTATCCAGTCACCATTTCCATAAGTATAATCCCAATAATACCATTTGTCTGCTTTAAATTTATTGTAACAGCAATTGCCGTAATTGTATTCGGTCTTGTATTTTTTCTTCTTACAATCTGTCGGGAATGTTCCTCCGCAATAATTTGAGCCATCATTTATTGTTAAACCCGTAAAGTCTTCGTGGTGCAAGTGAATCCAGTCATATTTGCTTAATTCACCGTTAAGAATTTCCAAGTCAAAAATTTTGGTGTTTCTATTTTGGTCATAATCTTCGTTTCTACCCCAGCCATTCAAATTAGAAGAAGTTTTTGGTAAAGCATAAGTCCCGTAAGGGATTTTTGCTGCTACTAAGATCTGTTCAACAGGGTCTAAGGTAGTTTGAGAAGAATAGATAGCTATTTGAGGTCTCTTTTCTAATGGAACTATAAGCTCGTTTGTGTTAACTCCTTTGGTAAGCCCAGTAAGGTAAGAGTTAACCTCTGTTTTATCAATATTAACTTCAACATATCTTAGTAAAAGAGCGATTGCTTCAGCATCTAATAGACGATACCCGTCATTATCTTGTTTAAGTCCATATTCTTCCAGTCGCTGTCGTAATTTTGCTCCATCTTTCAATAAGAAACCACCGCCAGAATTACTTAGCAGCCAGTAGGCAGGAACCATAGCTTCATTATCTGTTTCATCTATCTGCAAAGCCCAAAATGCAGCACCATAAGCAAGCAGAGTATTGGCATCAGAACGCTGGCTTCCTTGCAAACCAGTAGGTATATAAATCATATATTGAGATTTTCCTAAAGGATCTGCGTTTTCATCTCCCCCAAGCTTCAAAATATATTCTGTGCCAGAAGCAAAGCCATCTGAACCTTCAAATGGAATGTAATCGTAAGTTCTAACAGAAAGGTCGTGAACTTCGCCGTGAGGAACAGCAACTGGCATTATTGAATAGGAGTCTACCCCTCCTTCTCTGCTTGCTGCAACTGTTGCCTTTTGAACATTAAAGAGTTTCATAAAAAAGAGCTTGGCATCATCATTAGCGTCTATCTGCAAATTGGTCTGATTCTGAGTCAACAAAATAGTTAATTGTTCTTCGGAAAGATCAGAAAAGCCATTTGCAGCCATGACTTCTATCATGTGGTGCTTAATTAGTTGTTCATCTTCTTCAGTTAGTCTAGATTTGGTCTTTCTGATTTCCGACAGTTTGTCATAACCAGCCTTCCAAGCAGCATTTGTAGCGGTCTGTAATTTTGCATGAGTATAATAAAGCGAACCAACATCTGTTACTAGAGCAACAATTCCCATTAATAAAACAGATAAAGCGGCGGTAAGTAAAGTTATGTTTGCTCGTTTAGAAGCTAAGCGAGACCCTTTTAATTCAGTTTTATGCAACATTTTAATACTCCTAACTAATTACAGCTTTGGTAGATAACCAAGAGACAAGAGATTCAAAACCTATTAGAATCGCCAGTTTCTTCGTAACAAAGCAATTCCTTGATATATATTTTTTTAGATAAAAACAATTCAGCTTATTATACTATTCTACTATCTATAAAGAAATATGTAAATAATAATTAATCAAAGCACCATCCATCAGGAACGTAATATTCTAAAGCTTTTGATTTTTCACCTATCCCAACTTTCCAAGCTGTAATTGGGGAAATATAACTTTTATTTATATCACCATAACCACCAGAAAACATAATTTCGTCAGGATAGTATTTCTTTGCGGCATTTGACTGTTCTTTTCTATAATCCTCCCTTTCATACAAATCAAAGGCACCGAAAGCATGTAGTGTTTCATGAGCTATAGTACCTGCTTCAATAGGTTCTCCCCAGCCACTTTTAAATAACCACGAAAAATCGTGATAATCATCAGGATTTGTGCCAGCATAGTCAAGAAAACAATAAGATCGACCATCTTTATCGATTATAAAATTTGTAACTATATTTTCACAGGCTGTTTCATAGCGTATTTTCTTTTTAAATTCTTTACCTGATAACCCCATGCTTTTCAAGACTTTACGGAAACTGCCGTAAGCATCAGGATCTGTTTCATTTAGTCCATATATTTTATCTACTACTAATGCAGTATCGCCTAATGGGTAAATATTTTCAAAAGTAATTGTAGAGCCATATCTTTTGGCTTCTCTAGTCAGCCATTTTTCAGCAATTTCCAAATTCTTTTTATAAAGCTTATGATAATTGTCGTTTTTCCAATTCTTTTCTGAAACAAAAAAAGTGCAAACACAGATACTACCCCTTAAAGTTTTGGCGAAACCAGCATTTTCAGTATGAAGTAAACCATCTTCTGGAAGAACTGTTCCTTCTGGCATATAAAAGAAAGCGTCATTAAGAAGATTATGACTTTTGCCATGTTTCCCGCTTTCTACAGACATATCGTGGCTTTTTCTTTTTTTACCAGAATCTTTTTTATCCTTTTTTGTATAAGTATATTCACTTTCATCTTCTTCTGATTCGTCAACTTCTTCTTCTATTTCTTCATCATCAGATTCTTCGGAATCAGCATTTTCGTCTAAAAGTTCTTCTTCTTCCAAATCTTCATCATCGGTTTCTTCTTCAACCTTAGTTTTTTTATTATCATCTGAGTTCTTATTGCCTGCATTCCAGTCAAAAGCCAGCATTTCGCCTTTAGTAAAAGTATTATTAGAGGTATCAGTATTATAAGTTAAACCCAAATAATTACTTTCTTCTTGTCCTAGAAAAGCAGAATTTTTACCATTATTACAAAAAACTATTGAAGAAATTCCAACGAAAATTGCTAAAGCTATTAATTTATATTTCATATATATATCCTTATTTTAAATCATTCTAATTTTTAGAAATCCCCCTTAATTCCACTAAAAAAAGGGAGTTAGGACAATTGCCAAAGAACAAAAATTTTAGTTATTTCCTAATTCTCGGATAATCTCCAAGGAGAGGCATTAGGAGACACTAATCATAGTAATAGTTTTTGTTTAATCGAAGGACCAGCCGTCTGGAACATAGAATTCTATAGCTTTAGATTTTTCTCCTATTCCGATTTTCCAGGCTGTAATAGGAGAAATATAAAGCTTATCTATTTTACTATAATTTTCATTTGACGTACACATTATTTCATAAGGATAGTTTTTCTTTGCTGCATCAGACTGTTCTCTTCTGTAGTTTTCTCTTTGATATAAATCAAAAGCACCAAAAGCATGAAGCATTTCATGAGCTATGACTCCTGGACTGATTGCCTGACCCCAGCTACTTTTAAATATCCAGGTAAAGTCACGATGATAATCTGGATTAGAGCCTACATAATCAAGGAAACAATAGGAACGTCCCTCGCTATCAATAATAAAATTAGTTACAATGTTTTCACAAGCTGTTTCATAACGTACTTTCTTTACAAATTCCTTAGAAGTTAACCCCATGCTTTTTAATACTTTTAGGAAAGTGCCATATTGATCGGGATCAGTTTCACCGATTCCAGATTTATATACTTTATCTATTGTAATCGCAGTATCTCCTAGTGGGTATATATTTTCGAAAGTAATCGTAGAACCATATTTTTTTGCTTCTCTAGTAAGCCATTTTTCACCAATTTCCAAATTCTTTTTATAAAGCTTATGATATTGGTCGTTTTTCCAGTTCTTTTCGGAAACGAAGAAAGTGCAAACACAGATGCTACCTCTTAAAGTCTTAGCTAAGCCAACATTTCTAGTATGTAATAAGCCATCATCAGGAAGAACTGTTCCTTCTGGCATATAAAAGAATGCATCGTCTAGCAGATTATGGCTTTTGCCGTGTTCACCACTTTCTACAGACATATCGTGGCTTTTTCTTTTTTTGCCAGAGCCTTTTATGTTCTTATCAATTTGTGAAGATTCATTATTGGTTTCTTCTATTTCTTCTTCATCTGATTCTTCTTCATATTCATCAGATTCAGCATCTTCTTCGCTATCTAGCAACTCTTCTTCATCAATTTCTTCATCTTCAGAATCCTCTTCATCATCATTATCTTTTTTTGCAGTATCTGAGTTTTTATTGCCATCGTTCCAGCTAAAGGCATACATTTCGCCCTTAGCGAAAGAATTATTAATTGATAATTCTTTCGCTACAGATTCATTTCTACCATATAAATACTGGTTTATATCAACATTATCACTAGATAGAACTATTGAAGACACACCAATAACAGAAGCTACTGATAATGCCAATATTTTATAATTCATATGCTTATCCTTATCCCGCCAAATATGTTTTTATTGTTTTTGGTTGTTATTTGATTTTGTTGTTATAACTATTTCTTGTTAGAAGGCATAGTGTTTTCTCTCTTATCTCCAGGTCATTTTCTCTTATCTCTCTAGAAGAAGCATTTAGTCTCTTCTATATGTTCGGGTCTATTATTTTCCATTTATAATCTATTTTCCAACGATTGTTTCCTAGAGGTGTAAGAGTGAATGTAGATATTATTTTTCCACCAAAATAAGTGAATTCTGTTATCCAGTCTCGGCCAGATTGTATTGTGTTTGATACAACAGTAACAGGAGTCATTGTTTTATAATTAGTATTAACTTTTGCATCAATTTTGTATGTGCCGTTAGAATTAAAGATAAGTGTATGGTGTAATATTATTTCATCGCCATAAAGATAGGTTATATATTCTTGCAAAGATCCTTGGGGATCTAATTTATTTGTAACCGTATTATGAGGTGCATTCTTATGGACATGAAAATCAGATTTTGATTCGGGAAGAGTTGAATTTTTATCGTCCAACTTTGATTTTATATCTCCGAAACCATTACTATTACTTGGTTCGACATTTTCGTCACCATCTTCTGTATAATCTGCACCATCATCGTCATCATCGTCGTCAGAGTCATCGCCTGATTCTAAATCGTCGTCGTCATCATCATCATTAGAATCATCGCCTTCATTTTCTGAATCATCATCTACTTCTTCATCATCAGAAACTTCTTCATCTTCGTCTTCGACTTCCTCTTCTTCTACTTCTTTTTTTGATTTTTTACTTTTGCTTTTTGGTGCATTTAAAGCTAATAACTTTTCACCATCTAATTCAAGGCTGTCTTTAGAAAAATCCTTTTGTATCAATAATTCAGAATTAGAATCAAGTATTGTATAAATTGGGGCAGAAGATGCTCCCAATGCTATAGACACAAAGATAGCTGTTGCTAATATTTTATTGTTCATGAAATTTCCTTTTTCTGCTTTCAACTTTCAATTTTCAGCTTTCAATTCTTATTCGTCGTCGTCATCGTCGCCAAGAACATCATCCAGGTATTCATTTATTTCTTCGTCACTGTAGTTTTCTTCACCGGTTTCGCCTTCAAGGTCTTTGTGAAGATTTTTCTTGGAATTATCCCAAACTCCAATGAAATGATCTATTGGACAATCTGGTTTACTTCCATCATCGGTAGTCATTTTGCGCATAAAATGTCTGACACCGGTGGCACCATCCCCAAAACTATAAAGCATAGTGAATTCAATATCACCTTTCATAATCTGCTTTGCATACTTTGCTTTATTTTCATCAAAGTCTTCTGGAACATCAGCATGAACACAGTTCCCAAGTTTTTCGTAAATATAGTCACCTATTTCTTGGTAATCCTTTACATAGTCTTCATTTTTATCATTAGGAACATTAAAAGCATAGCAAACCTGAGTAAGTTTGTTGTTTTCAAAAATAAATTCAACTTCTGCAGTATGTTTGCAATAATAACCTTTATAGAAAAGTGAATTTCCAGTATCTTCAATAAGAGGCCATTTAACAGCTTTCTTAACTGTATCAACCTTATCGCCCCAGTTAAAAGTAACAAGGTCAATACAAGCTCCCTTATATTTCTTTATAGTAGTATGTTCATCTTTATCTTTTTTCTTTTTTTCTTTTGGCTTTTCTTCAACTTCTTCTACTTCGTCTTCTTCAGTATCTATTTCTTCAATATCTAAATCTGACGTATCCATAACAACAATAGCATGAGTTAATATTGGCTCATCAGAACCCTTCTTATAATCAGAATTTTTTTCAATGTAATGACTAATAAGAGTCTTTTTGTTGTTTACAAGCCACATATCAGTAAAATCTACTTCACCAGCAGATAACTTTTTAGAATAAGTTTCAGCCTTCTTTTTAATATTCCTTGGAGATTCAGCTTGTATACAGTTTTGAGAACCATACATTTCATTAATATATTGTGATACTCTGGCAAAATCTTTAACAGTATCTATTGGCTTGACTTTTTCATCTGTAGAAAGCATAACAGATGCGCCATTCAATTTTTTATCTTCGAAAAGAAAAACAAGCACGCCTTCAAGGTCTTTATTGGTAGAAACAATAGCTATTGATTCATCATCCTTTTCAACAACCTGGTCTTTCAATTTTTTAGAAATAGCATTTAAACTATCACCCCATTTAAAATCTACAAGACCATCACAAGCATATTTATATTTTTTTATTTTTGCCTGTTTAGCTTTTTTTTCAGCTAATTCTTCGTAAGAACCCATTTCATCATCTGTTGCTTTTTTTGATTTTTTAGCAGCATAAGAAGTAAATGGTAGTAGCGAACAAATTAGGGCCAATATTAGAATCTTTTTGTATATCATTTTTTCTTTAGCACCCCTTGTTAAAGGTTAAATATTCGGATCAACTATTACTGGAGTATAGTTGATGTTGTAATTTCCGTTTCCATTATTGGTAATGGTAAAAACGGCTTTGATTTTTCCCTGATAATAATAACAGGTAACTACGGTTTGCCCTTTATCGTTTTTGGAAGTATTGTTCCAGCCTTTATCAGGAGTATTAACTTTAAAATGAACAGCACATCCTCCATTAATATTTATTTGTCCATTAGCCAAAAAAGAAACTGTATGCTTCATTACGATTTCATCGCCGTAGAAATGAGTATAATATTCTGTTATTAAACCTTTTTCATCTAATTTTTTAGAATAACTTTTGTGAGGAGCATTCTTATGAATATGATACTGAGCTGCAGAAAGTGAAAAAGCACTAAAAACAATAGAAATAAAAATACAAATAGCAAATAATCTTTTTATAAACATATTTCACCACTTCTTGAATAGGATAATACAACGTATAGATTATAAGATAAGAATAGTATTTTAGCAAAATAAAAAACGCTTGAAACCCAAGCGTTTTTTTATTTTTTCTGTAAGATTATTTTATTATATCTTTCAGCTTATTATTCTTCTGCAGCTTCTTCAGCAGATTCTTCGGCAGAATTTAGTTGACCAAGAACAAGATGACAAATTGGAGTAACAACAAATACTTTCTTTGATTCTTCATCCATATCATCTGTAGTCATTTGTTCTGCAAGAATATGAGAAATTGTGAAGTTTCCTTTTTTCCAAACTGTTGAAGCAGCAACTTTACCATCTTTTATAGCTTTAGCTAATTTTGCTGTATCGTTAAGAAGAGCTTCATCATCAGTAGAAAAACCCATTTCATCTGGTTCGCCATATACTTGTTTGAAAGCTTCATTTATTTTATTATAATCTTCAATATATTTAGTTAAATCTTGATGATCATTAACAACATATATAGTACCAGCAACCATTTTGCCATCTACAAAAGAATAGCAATTTAAACTTTTGCCTAAAAATTCTGAAGTTTCGCTGAAGATTAATTCTTCATTATGGTCTAAAGCAAGAGTGCTGTCTTTTTCATGAGCTTTAACTTCTTCTTTAGTAGAACCAAATTTCACATCACCAAAATAATCTCCTTCTGGAGCAGCTTCTTGAGCTATAGTTACATTTGTGAGAGAAAGAGCAACGATTAAAGAAATAAACAATTTTTTGAAATTCACTATTTATATTCCCCTTTCAATAATGTGGAATGGTTAATTCTTATATCATATTTTTTATAAATATCAACTTATTTTTTGTAAATATTTCAATTTAAAGCTTTTTCTTGACTTAATAGTTTAAAGGTTGACAAAATTTCAAGTTAAGGTTATATAAATACGTTTAAATTTGAAAGTTAAAGACTTAGGAGATAAATAATGGGAACGGATGTTGCCTCTTTTGCAAAACAACTCAGAGAAGATGGCATTGAAGCCGCTAAGGAAGAAGCAGCCAAAATTCTCGCCGATGCCCGCAAAGAAGCAGAAAAGATTATAGGTTCTGCAAAATCAGAAGCTGCAAAGGTTGAAAAGGAAGCTCAGAACAGAATTGCTCAGAACAAAGCATCCTCTGAATCTGAAATGAGAATGGTAGCAAGAGATATAGTTATTGGTCTAAAGAAGAAGATTGAAGAAATAGGTACAACTCTTCTTAATGGTAAAGTTGCAGAATCTTTAAATGATAAAGAAGTTCTAAAAGTAGCTATAACCGAATTATTAAAGAACCAACAAAGAGGAACTTCTTGGGAAGTTTCTCTAAATGAAAAAGTTGCAAAGCCTCTCGCTGATGTTGTATTAGCTTCATTCAGAGAAGAAGGTGCAACAGCAAAACTGACTTCTGGTTTAAAGAAAGCAGGTTTTGAAGCACATATAGTTGGTGAAAACGAAGTTTTTGAAGTTACTGATGAATCTTTAACTGAAACTTTCAGAAAACTTCTTTCTCCAGAACTCAGAAAGTTACTTGAAGCCTGAAGAAAAGGCGGTTTTTATAGTGGCAAATTTTGAATATTTATTAACCTTGTTGCCATCGCTACCTGCAAATTTAGGTGATAAGGTTTCTATAGATGAAGCATATAGACTTTTAAAAACAGAAAATAACGCTAAGGTAGATTATTTAGTTGATATTCTAAGTGTTGAAGATTTAATTAAAGATTTTGCCCTTCAGTATTACGTTCTAGGGAATAAGTCTTATGAATTTGAGCTACCAGAAAGTCTTCCTGATAATTTCAAAGAAGTATTTAATACCTTCGCTGAAAAATCTGAAGCTAACTGGACTACAGACATTTATGCATCTTGGTTTGATTTGTTAATCGACACCAGCAGAAATGTAGGCTCTTCAACATTAGCTAAATGGGCTAAATGGGAATATTCATTAAGAATCAATTTCATGATAGACCGCTTGAAAAAAGCTGATTTAGAATACGATGAAAATGAATTAAAGCCTGAATTTATGCTTTATGATTGTGAATACGATACTTATAGTCTAATAGAATCTTATAGAAAATGCTCTGAACCAATGAAAGCAGAAAGAGCTCTTGATGATTCCAGATTAGAATTTATTAGAAGTCTTGCAACCAATTATTCCTTTTCTACTGATGAATTGGTTGCTTATATGCTTGAATTGCGCATTTATGAACGATATGCGCGCCTAGATCCTGAAAAGGGTCGCAAAATCCTACAGGAGGTAACGGCACTGTGAGCTTAACCGGTAGAATTGTTACTGTATATGGCAATATGGTTACAGCTGAAGTTAATGGTTCTGTAGCCCAAAATGCAGTTGCTTATTGTCACAGATCTGACGGAGTAAAACTCATGTCAGAAATTATTAGAATTAGAGGAAACCTGATTGATATGCAGGTTTTTGAATTGACTCGTGGTCTTATGGTCGGCGATTTAGTCGAAGTAACAGATGATTTGCTCTCTGTTGAATTAGGCCCTGGTCTTATAGGAATGGTTTATGACGGTCTTCAGAATCCATTGGTTGAAATGGCCCAGAAAGTTGGAAATTTTCTTGAACCAGGTCATTATTTAAAAGCCTTAGACCGTAACAAACAATGGGATTTTACACCAGTAGCCAAAGTTGGCGATGTTTTAACCTGTGCTGAAGTTCTTGGTTTTGTAAAAGAAAACATTTTCGACCATAATATTATGGTTCCTTTCACTCTTCGTGGTGAATGGACAGTAAAAGATATTGCTCCAGCTGGTAAATATACAGTAGAACAAACTATCGCTACTCTTGAAAAAGATGACGAAACCATTTCTGTTAATATGATTCAGAAGTGGCCTGTTCGTATGCCTCTTGGTATATATAAAGAACGCTTGCTGCCAACAACTCCAATGGTTACAAAGCAGAGAATTATTGATACATTCTTCCCTGTTATGCTTGGCGGAACCTATTGTATTCCTGGACCTTTCGGAGCTGGTAAAACTGTTTTACAGTCTAATACAAGCCGTTATGCAGATGTAGACTTAGTTATTATCGCAGCTTGCGGTGAACGTGCCGGTGAAGTTGTTGAAACTCTTCGTGAATTTCCACATTTGCAAGACCCAAGAACAGGTCGTACATTGATTGAAAGAACAATCATCATTTGTAATACATCTAGTATGCCTGTTGCAGCTCGTGAATCTTCTGTTTATACTGCTGTTACACTTGGTGAATATTATAGACAGGTTGGCTTAAATGTTCTTCTTCTTGCTGACTCTACTTCTCGTTGGGCTCAGGCTCTTCGTGAAATGTCTGGTCGTCTTGAAGAAATACCAGGTGAAGAAGCTTTCCCAGCTTATCTTGAAAGTTCTATCGCACGTTTCTACGAACGCGGTGGTATAGTAGAATTAAAGAATGGTAAAAAAGCTTCTCTAACAATAGGCGGAACAGTCAGCCCTGCTGGTGGTAACTTTGAAGAACCAGTTACTCAGGGTACTATTAAAGTTGTTGGGGCTTTCTTAGGTTTGTCTTATGCAAGATCTTACGCAAGACGTTTCCCCGCAATCGACCCATTAGAATCCTGGTCTAAATACAACGGTATAATTGATACCGAAAAAGTTGACTGGGCTCACGACTTTTTGAAACGTGGTAAGACAGTTAATGAAATGATGCAGGTTGTAGGTGAAGAAGGTACTTCTATTGAAGACTTTATAGTATACCTGAAATCTGAATTCCTAGATAACGTTTATTTGCAGCAGAACTCTTTTGACGAAGTTGATGCAGCTTGCCCTGTAGAAAGACAAAAGTATCTGTTTAATATGGTAACAGATGTTTTAGCTTATAACTTTGCTTTTGTAAGCAAAGCCGATGCCCGTGACACATTCTTTACTCTGACTGAACAGTTCAGAAACTGGAATTACACTCCTTGGGGCAGCGAAAAACTTGCTGAAATAGAAAACAAAGTTAAAGAAACTCTTGCAGCTAAGGGGGCAGCTAAATGAATAAGTATTACACAAAAATAGATAACTTAGCTGGTAACGTAGCTACTCTTAAAGCTAAGGGTGTTGGCTATGATGAACTTGCTGTAGTTGAAGGTAAATGGGGTAAATCACTTGCTCAGGTTATTAGAGTTAATGGTGATTCAGCCACAATTCAGATTTTTGCAGGAACTCGTGGTGTTTCAACTGGCGATAAAGTTACTTTTCTAGGTTCATCAATGAGATTCAGTTTTTCTGAAGACCTTTTCGGACGTGTTTTTTCCGGCAGTGGTGAAGCTAGAGACGGCAGAGGCGAACTGACTGATAATTTGGTAGAAGTTGGTGGTCCTGCTGTTAATCCAGCAATAAGACTTATGCCGAACAGAATGATTCCTACAAACATTCCAATGATTGACGTTTTCAATACATTGGTTGAAGGTCAGAAATTGCCAATTTTCTCAATTCCTGGCGAACCCTATAACGAACTTCTTGCTAGAATAGCTTTACAGGCCGAAGCAGACGTTATTATTCTCGGTGGTATGGGGTTAAAATACGATGAATACCTGTTCTTCAAGAACAAGTTAGAACAGGGTGGAGCAATGGATCACAGCATTATGTTCATCCATACAGCTTCAGACCCAGTTGTTGAATGTCTGCAAACACCAGATATAGCATTAACAGTAGCTGAACAATTTGCTTTGGAAGGCAAAAAAGTCTTATGTCTGCTTACAGATATGACTAACTTCGCTAATGCTTTAAAAGAAATCTCCATTACAATGGAACAAATCCCATCTAACCGCGGTTATCCAGGCGATTTGTATTCACAACTTGCTTCTCGCTATGAAAAAGCAGTTGTTTTTGAAGATGGTGGTTCTATCACATTGATAGCAGTTACAACAATGCCAGGTGATGACGTTACACACCCAGTTCCAGATAACACTGGTTATATTACAGAAGGCCAGTTCTATCTTAAAGGCGGAGTTATCGACCCATTCGGTTCACTCTCTCGTTTGAAACAGCAAGTTAACGGTAAGACTAGAGACGACCATCGTGCAATAATGGACGGTTGTATACAGCTTTATTCTAAATGCCGTGAAACTAGAGAAAAGCGTGCTATGGGCTTTGAAATGTCTGAATGGGATAATAAGCTTTTGTCTTACGGTGATGATTTTGAAAAGAAAATTATGAGCTTTTCAAATAACGTCGGTTTATTTGATGCACTAGATTCTTGTTGGAAGTTATTATCTGACCATTTTGAACCAAGAGAAACTGGTATACGTTCAAATCTTTGTGAAAAATACTGGAAAAAAGAACAGGCTTAATAAAATATGGCTGATAAAATCAAAAAGACTCGACCAGAGTTATTAAAACAAAGACAGCAGCTCAACCGCTTTGAGCGATTTCTGCCGACTTTGACTCTAAAAAAGCAACAGATTCAGTCTGAAATTTTGAAAGTTCGGAATGAAGTTCGCAAATTAGACGAAAAGATGGCTGAAATAATTGCTCATAGCAATGAATGGTTGCTGTTATTCAGCGAATCTATGCCTGGTCCTGTTACAAGATTTGTTAAAGTTAAGAATATTCAGCGTGGTTTTCGTAATGTTGCTGGTATAGACCTTCCTGTTGTTTCAGGAGTTGAATATGAAATCAGCGATTTTTCTAGACTTTCTACTCCAGCTTGGCTTGATGAAGGTTTGGAATTTGTTAAGAGCCTGATGGAAATTCGTGAAAAAGTAAAGATTCTTCACGAACAAGAAGCTCTTTTGCAACAGGAATTACGAAAAGTCACACAGCGTGTCAATCTCTTTGAAAAGGTTATGATACCTAATTCAAAGAATAATATTAAGTTGATTCGCATCGCTTTGGCTGAAGAACAGACTTCTGCAGTCTGCCGTTCTAAAATTGCCAAAGGTAAAGCCTAAGGAGAATAAATCATGATTACTAAAATGAAAAAGATTCTTCTAGCAGGCAAGATAGAAGACCGCGAAAAGGTATTAACAGTTTTAAGGTCAGCAGAATCAGTTCATGTTGATGCTGCTGTTCCTGAAAAAATTAAAATCCCTGAAGCTTTAAGTTCGGAATATGAAGATTGTGCTCAAGCTCTATCTATTCTTTCACAATTAGAGAAAGATGGTGATGATGATTTATTAGAAACACCAGGAACCCCCACAAGACTTGTTGAAGAAACCTTGCTACACAATAAGAATATTAACGAATTAAAAAACAGACTCGCCCTTGTAACTCGTGAATTTGAAGATGCGAGTAAGTGGGGAAATTTTGCTATCAAAGATTTAGAATATTTAAAGAATGAGGGAGTAAATTTTGCATTCTTAAAAGGTTCTATTAAGAATATAGACGAAATAGAAGCAGAATGTACCTCTCGGTTTTTCCTATTAGATAAAACAGAAGTAATAGCTTGTTTTTCTCGAAAAGAAATTAAATATTCTGATAATTTCGTTGCTCTAGCTTTTCCAAGACGTGATTTATCAAAAGTTTCAGATGAGATTCAAACAATTAAAAAATCTATTCAAGACAATGAACACGCTTTACATTGCTTGAAACAGAGATATGTTGATATTGAAGCTCATTTGAATAAACTTAACAATAAAAGAAGTTTTAAAGAAGTTGAAACAGGTGTTTTCTGTGAAGACAAGCTTTTCGTTTTGACTGGCTGGTGTCCAGAAGACAAAACAGAAGATTTGAAGAAGATTTTCGAAGAAGCAGGCGTATCAGTTGGTATTGATTTTCTAGAACCAGAAGAAGGCGATGTACCTCCAACTAAACTTAAGAACAGTATCTTTGCTTCTTGTGCTTCACCAATTCTTAAACTAATGGGGATGACACCAAGCTACAATGAACCAGACACTAGCTTTTTGTTTATCTTCAGCATGATATTGTTTACTTCATTTATTGTTGCAGACCTAGGATACGGTTTACTTTTTACTTTGCCATTAATTTTTTACTATAAAAAATTAATTAACAAAGGTGTAGATAGAGATCTTATCCTAATGCTGATATTATTTGGAGTTGGAACTTCAATATACGGTATAATTACTAATTCATTCTTTGGCTATCAGATATTTGGATTTGGTCTTAATCCTGGTGGCAAAGATATGATTCTATGGCAAAAGCTTTGCCTTTTCATAGGCGCATTGCATCTGACAATTGCTCACGGATGGAAAATTTACACACAGCCTAAAACTCTAAAAACTATTGGTGAAGTAGGTTGGGTAATTTTCCTTTGGGCAATGTTTGGATTAATATGCGTAATGATTACTAATCAGGATTTTGGTATGCTCAAATTCTCGAATAAGATAGGTGGGCAGGCTATATTCCTATGGATGTTTGAAGTTTCTGCAATAATGATTCTATTCTTTACAGAACCAAATAAAAACCCATTTAAAGCTATTGCTTCCGGGTTAGGTTCAATTGCACAAAATGCTTCCAGCTTCTTCTCTGATATTCTTAGTTATGTCAGACTTTGGGCTGTAGGCCTTGCTGGTGCAAAAGTTGCTGAAGCATTCAATCTTATAGGGGAATTAGCTTTCAAAGGCTTTGGTCCTGTTTTGGGCGTAATAGTAATATGTGTAATCTTTAGTTTTGGTCATATTTTAAATATAGTATTGAGTGCTATTTCAGTATTGGCTCATGGTGTTCGTCTTAATTTGTTAGAATTTTCTAACCATCTTGGACTTGAATGGGCTGGTCGTGAATATGACCCATTCAAAGAAAAAAATAAATAATCTGTAAAAAAATAATAGGAGTATAAATATGGAAGCTACTACAATGTTGGCTCTTGGTAAAATTTCTCTTGGTCTTGTTGCGGGCTTTGGTGCTCTTGGTAGTGCACTTGGCGTTCTTGCTGCTGGTAATGCTGCATGTGGTGGTTGGGCAAAAGAAGGTAAGGAAGGAAAACCTCTTTCTGGTAAATTCTCTATGTTCGTTGGTATGCCAGTCAGCCAGACTCTTTACTGTCTCATTTGCTTTGTTATGATGGATCCATATGCAAGTATACCTGAAAATGGTCCAATTCTTTTCGGTATTGCTCTTGGCGTTGGTTTTGCACAGTTTATCTCTGCATATGCTCAAGGTAAAATTGGTGGAGCAGGTATCAGATGTCTTGCTGAAAATGGTGGCAAAGGTACTGGTAATATTGTTCTTGCTATGGGTATTGCAGAATCAATCGCTCTCTTTGCTCTTGTTATTGGTATTCTCATTCTTAAAGTTGGTGGAACAGTTATTCAGCCAATTAACGAAGCTACAGAAGCAGTTAAAGCTGTCGCTCCAGCTATTGGTGGTTAATTAGTTTTCTAATTTATTGTAGACAAGAAAAAGCCCTCGATTAATAATCGAGGGCTTTTTCTTATTCTATTTTAGTTTAATAAATCAACCATCCTGATTTATTTGGTGAATTAGTTCTTCTAATACTCTAGGAGCATCTTCGTGAGCAATCTGGCAAGTACCAGCAGCATTGTGTCCGCCACCACCGTATTTTAGCATTAAAGCACCAACATTTGTTTTAGAACTACGATTAACTATAGATTTACCAGTAGCAAAAACAGTATTCTGCTTCTGGAAGCCCCACAAAACGTGTATAGAAATATTGGTTTCGGGGTATAGAGCATAAATCATAAATCTGTTACCAGCGTGAATTATTTCTTCATTACGTAAGTCTAATACAACAAGATTCTTATATACTTTAGAACAGCGTTTAATTTGTTCTTTGAATAGTTCTTCTTGTTCAAAATAGAGCTGAACTCTATCTTTTACGTCTGGCAATTCCATAATTTCATCGATTGTCATATCCTTACAACAATCAATTAAATCCATCATCAACTGATAATTTGAAATTCTGAAATTTCTGAAACGACCTAATCCTGTTCGTGGATCCATCAGGTAGTTTAGTAATTCCCATTTTTGTGGATGAAGAATGTCTTCCATAGTAAAATGAGCAGAATCTGCTTTATCAACAGCCAACATCATTTCTTTAGAAATTTTTGGGAATTTCTTTTCACCACCATAATAATCATATACTACTCTAGCAGCTGATTGAGCTTCGGGGTCGATTATATGGTTAGGCTTCAAACCACCAGCACGAATTGTTTCACTTAAGTGGTGGTCAAATACAATATGAGCACCTTCTACATAAGGTAAATTGGTGGTAATATCTCTTTCGGTTATTTGAATCTTGCCGTCTTGCATATCTTTAGGATGGACAAACTTAATATCATCAATCATGTCCATATCTTTCAAAAGAACAGCACAAACGAGACCATCAAAATCACTTCTAGTAACTAATCTAAATTTTTTCTTTTCTTCAGTCATTTTAATCTCCAAAAGAAAATTTATAAAAGAATTTTATCATAAATTAAAGTTTATTAAAAGTTTATAATCAATGTTGTTTATCAACCTTAGTAACCCTAAGCAGGTTATTATTAACTAAAAAACTAATTTGATAATCAGCAAAAGCCATTGTATAAATATGTTCAGAATCTTCTTTGTAAGCTGGTCTTGGGTCCTGAGCAAGTATATTTATTATACTTTGTTGTTTTTCTTCTTCTATTTCATTTAAAAGTTCTTTGGGGAAATCTACTTCCAACTTTCTTTCCCAATCTGATTTCGCAAAACTGCATTTTGCCTCTGCATGTGCATCTGTATAAGGAATATATGGTTTAATGTCATAAATTGGGGTTCCATCTAGCAAATCTGCCCCTTTAACATAGATTACAGGGCCATCATTTGTTGTTTGCTCAATATGGTCAAGTTCAACCGAGGATAAACCAATTGAATTTGGTCTAAAAGGACTTCTGGTAGCAAAAATACCTACCCTTTCTTCACCACCAAGTCTAGGAGGTCTGATAGTCGGGAAACACTCATTGTTAGCATTTTTTGAGAATTGCCAAATCAACCAGAGATGAGAAAATTTTTCTAAGCCTCTTAAAGCATTTATGTCTCTGTATTGCTTTTCAAAAATGATTTTACCTATTAAATCTGGAACAACCCCACTTTGTCTAGGAATACCAAATTTTTCTTTAAAATCTGTTCTTATATGGGCAATTATTTTGATTTTATGTTCTATCATAGGTTTTCCATTATGGTAAAAATTAGTAATATGTAGTCTACACATCGTCATAAACGTATAGCTTTCAGAGCTAAAGCCTATACGCTATACTTTTTATGACAAAAGTGTAGACAATTAGCATAATCTAATTATTTTAAAAATCCCCCCTAATCCCCCTTTAAAAAGGGGGGTAAAGACAAATGCCTGTGCATCAAAATTTTCATAAATTTCGAGTTTTCGCACAGCCTCTTGTAATGACGAATATTCTAAAATGGAGAAGCCCCGAATGCTTTATTACATTCGGGGCTTCATAGACCTGGCGGCGACT
>CAMJNS010000018.1 GCA_946407375.1 uncultured bacterium | reverse complement strand
TTAGAATCTTTACTACCTGTCAAAGCTATTGTTGTTATATTCAACTCTTTAGCTATTTTAAAGGATTCTACAATGTTTGCAGAATTACCGCTTGTAGAAATGCCTATTAAAACATCTCCCTCTTTTCCAAAACCAGAAACCTGTCTTGCAAAAACTTTTTCATAACCATAATCATTAGAAATAGCAGTAAAAGTAGCTGATGGAGTGCAAAGTGAAATACAAGGCAAAGATGGGCGATCATAACCAAAACGACCAACAATTTCGCCAGCCATATGTTCAGCATCAGATGCAGAACCACCATTCCCACAAATGAGAATCTTATTGCCTTTTTTCAAAGATTCTACGAGAATTTTAGCGGCTTTATCAAAGTTTTCAGCTAAATTAGAAAAACTTGATGTGTTAATAACCATCTTAAGAGCTTGCAAATCATCTAAGAAATACTTTTTCATTCAATCAACTCAACTTAATTATTATGCTATAAAACGGGATTACCACCCCTTCAGCTCGCAATAACCTATGGTTTACAGTTTACTGCGATCGAAATGAGAAAGAACCTGTTCCTGGTTAGCAGCAGCTGTTCCGACTATTCCAACAACAACACCGGCAGCAAGATTAGCAACTTCTGCAGACTGAACCATTGTACAACCAGAGGCAAGTCCTAGACTGAATGTGCTTATAACAGTGTCACCTGCACCAGTAACATCAAAAACCTTTATTGCTCTTGTTGGAATTGTTATTGGCTCTTTTCCCTTTTCAAAAAGACTCATACCCTTTTCGCTACGAGTTATCAGAATAGCATCGGAATGAGTCTGCTTGAGTAAATCCATTCCACCTTTCATAATATCTTCATCTGTTTCAAGAAGACGCCCCAAAGCTTCCTGGGCTTCTTTTACATTTGGAGTAATAATGGTTTGCTTTTTATAGAATGGAAAATTTTTCTGGCGTGGGTCTACAGCAATAAACTTGTTCTTTTTGCGAAAACGCGTAACTATTTCTTTGAAAAGGTCTTCAACAATGACGCCTTTGGCATAGTCTGATACGATAACGCCATCTAATTCATCAGCCATATCAAGCATTACTTTTAGTATGGCTTTTTGTCTTTCATAATCGATTGGTTCTGTATGTTCGCGATCAACTCTAAGCATTTGCTGGTTCTGTCCAAGAATTCTTGTTTTGACAGAAGTTCTTCTACCAGAATCAATAATAAGTCCCTCTGTTCCTATTCCATGGTTCTGAAGTTCTTCAGTTAATCTTCTTCCAGAACCATCATCACCAACAATACCGAATATGTGGGCTTTAGCCCCCATTGCAACTACGTTAGAAGCAACATTTGCTGCTCCACCTGGTCGCCAAGTTTCCATTTTTACTTGAACTACTGGAACAGGGGCTTCAGGAGATATTCTGTCCACCTTTCCCCAACAAAATTCATCTAACATTACATCGCCAAGAATAGCTATACTTCGACCAGTAAAGCCCTTCAATATTTTTTCCAATTCGTTGCGTTGCATTATTCTTTGACCTTTCAATTAATTACTGCTTCAACTTATCATTATGCCTTCTATCAGTCAAGCCCCCCCAACAAAGCTTCCTTGACAAAAAAATTCCCCGATTGGTTTCGGGGAAGGAATTTGGGATGTTATGTCAATTAGTTGACTTACTTATAATATATTGTTATTTGTATGTCACTAATTTTTATGTCGAAAATATCTACGTTTTCAGCAGCAAGATAATAAATATTGCTTGGGTTGGCTTTTAGCTGTTCGGTAATGTCTACTGTATAAGTATAGCCATCATCACTTGTTGCCAAGAATTCATCACCAAGTTTGATACCTCTGTTGCAAGTATTGCCTGCCCACCAGTTACCTATCTGACCATCTGCACTGACTTGCTGATCAGAAGAGAGGTAAGCATAGAATACAGAAGAACCATTATTGTGTCTTTTGGCATTAAATTTAATTTCTGCTTTGGTGAATGCCATGCTTACAAAGTCTATTCTGACAGGAGTTTCAAGACCAGTTTCAGCGAATACACCGTTAATATCTGCTAATGGGTAATATTCTGAGAACCAACCGGTTTCGCCTACAGTACTCTTTATTATTGCAGGATTCATTTGAAGAGTTACATCAGAAACCTGACCTGCACCAACATCTATACTGCAGGAAGCATTAAGATAATCATCATTTACTGCTACAATGTTGTATGTTCCTGCTGGTAAGTTATTGAAAGTAAAATTACCATTAGCATCCGTAAGAACGGTTTGTCTCATAGATTCAATGCTAATAGATATATTACTAAGTGGAGTTCCATCAACTAGATTAGTAACTTTTCCTGTTATATCACCTTCAGTAATTTGCTGTTCAACTATTGGAGTTAATTTACAACCCAACTTGATAGTAGGCACAAGAGTATACTTGTTAGACATTGCATTTTTGGCATTGTCCATAGCAGCTTTAGCTAAATCCATTGCAAATTTTAGAGTAGCACTAGGACGAGCCTCATAAGCAGCTTTAGCAGTTAAATAAGCTGTTCTTGCAAAAAAATACTGAATTTCAAGAGCTCTATTATAATGAGCCTGGGCATTAATTATAAGCTTATGACTGAAAAGAATAGTAAGAGTTGTTTCGTAACCATCTTTTAATTCAAAATTACCAGTGCAACGAAGTTTATCGAATGGAATATGAACACCGTATTCTTCGCCATTTTCAATTATCGAAGCAGAATTTACTTTAAATTCAATGTAGTTATATTTACCTGCAGGAAGGTCTTTTTGAGCTAGAAGAGCAGACAAACTATTGCCATTAAGCTGAACATTAGCTTCTTCGTTAAATGTAAATGTTTGACCACTGGTATTCTTAACTTTCATTGAAGAAATAACGAGATTAATATCTTCATTATTTGAATCAGAAAGCAATTCAAGTCTTATACGAGCAGCAGCAGCCCTAATGCTATCCCTGAATCTTTGACAAATTACAGAATTATGTTTAGCAAAGGAAAATTTTCTCTTTACGACAGGAGAAATGCAAGCTCTTACAAAAGAAGAATCAGTTTGGTTAGAGGAGTCAACCAAATTAGTGCCAACAGGATTAGAAGAGCCACCTCCACCGCCACCACAACCAACTAGCATTGAGGCTAAAATAGCCAAAAATACTGCTAGAAATATATTTCGATTCATAATTGTGTACTCCTCTAATTTTTTTAGATAATATTCTAATAAGATAGCAAGCAAGAATTGTACCTTTTGTAAATTTGTGTTATTATTTGTAAATGAAAGGAATGGGAAAGTATTATTAATTAAAAAATAATGAAATTTGAAAAACTGACCATAAAAAAACAGGGGAAATTTTCCCTTGTCATTTTATTAATAGTAGGGATATTTTTCCTTGTTCCTACATATGGTGCTGTAACTGAAAATGTAAGCTTGATTGCAACACAGAGAACGGCTGCTTCATTTAGTTTTGATATTTCCCCATTAAACACTAGAAAATATATTTACCCTAGTAAAGTATCATTTAACACCACAGGCAATATAGCCACAACAACTCCTGTTCCTGCTTACACAGGAGATTTTATAGCCTGGGATAACGGTTATCCAGTAAATGGCTGGACTAGAATAATCAACAAACAAACCTCTTCCCAAATATATGATAATTATATACAAATTAGCCAGTTTCCTCACGATTACATTCAAGCTGATCTTAGAGATAATTTTCTTATTTGCGGTCTTCCATCAGGTTCTGGGCAAATACTCTATTCAACCCAATGCAGTTCACCTTCAGAATTTGTTAATGTTTTTTCAACGATGTCAAATTCTATTACTAGTGGGGAAATAAGCAGTAAAGCTTTTGCCACAATAATTAGCTCAAATAATGCTTATTGTTTCTGGACCTATAAGCCTAACGGTTTAAATTCTGTTATAAAGGTAAGCTCCTTTTCCAACTCCAACTGGTCCAGTCCAACTACTATTTCAGACTCATCAATTTCAGAAAAATATGGTGTTTCTGGCTGCTTAATGAAAGATGGAAATGATGAATATATAGTAATTGCTTACCCAACCTCTGATAACAATATAAGCATTTTATCTTTTAAAAATGGAAATCCTAGTTCATATACAATCACATCTTCTATTGCTGTAACAAACACAATTAGCGGAACACAAATCACAATTAGCCAGAATCCAAGAACAGGAACAGTTTATTTAGGGTGGATAAGCAGCAACACAGCTTATTACAAAATAGGAACATTTCAGCCGGATTCATATTCTAAGTTTAGTTTCTCTAATGTAGAAAAGCCAATTTGCTCTATAAACGATACTACTTATGCAACCATTTATGCTGGAAGTTACAACAATTTTGAAACAAGTTTCACTGTTAGCGATAACTCTAGTATTAGAAATTACTGCATATGTGGGGAGCACGAATTAATTGAACAAACCCTGACTGACAGTAATAATATCAATAGTCTTAGATTTGCTTCTGCATTCCAATATTATTATAATGGGAATTATTACTCAGGCTGTATAAGCTGTTCTCTTTTCCGTTTTATTGACTTTTATTCTCGCTTACTAGAATACCCTCAAGACTGTTCCTGGCAAGCCTCAAAAAAAGTTCTCCATTTAGAAGGTCCGCCTTTACTTAACACATCAGTAACAGCACAGGTAGATTTTGCAGAAATGGCTCCTTCAGATACCTTTGCCAGATGTGTAAACTCAGATTTTGTAGGTGGAGTAAGAAACTTCAACAGTAGTTTTAATGTCATTGGCGATAGAGCCGTCATAGCAAGTGCTAGTCAATGCTTTTTTGCTGTCGGATTCGATAGAACGATGAACACAGCCTCTTTTCCAGCCGAGTTAGCCACATCTGTAAGTTTGACAGAATCAGGTTCAACCACAAAAATTCCCCTAACTAATATAGCAAGCACTTCTGGCAGGTTAGTATTTAAGCCAAATTCCGATTTAAAACTAAATTCTAACTATGTAATAACCATAGCCAGCGATGTTATTGATTTACTTGGAACTCAAATTTATAAAAACGAAAGCTTGAATTTTAAAACCCAACTCATTTCCACTCCCTTAGATCCAGATGGAGTAATCAGTCTTGAAGCTTTTAAAGATGCAAACTATACTTCTCAAATCCTTGATGGAAATGACATAAAGGCAAATCAAAAGCTATATTTAAGATTAAATGCCTATGACCCTGCCTTTAACACTATTGATACAACAACAATCAACGTTAAGAAAAATGGAACCCTGATTGCAACCTTAGATTGTATTCAAAAGGAAGCAAACTCTAATTATTTTTATTGTGAGTATCAGATGGAAGCTCCAGCAAATACGGATTCTAACTGGAGTTTTGAAACAGTAAATTCAGGCATAAGTCTAGCTTTAAAAGTTACCTACCCTAGCCTTACACCTAGTTCTCCAGCTTCTGGTTCTATAGGCTTAGAACCAGCCAGCATCTCAACTATAGAAATATCTGCTAGTGAAGAATTAGACTCTTCAAGCGTAAATGCAACAAATGTTAGCCTATGGCAAAACTCTGTAAAAGTAAGCTCAACTATTAGTTACAACAATACAAACAAGAAGATTATAATAACTCCAACTTCTGCTTTAAGCTCAGAAAGAAACTATCTTGTTACAGTTAACAACATATTAGATAAAGCTGGGAATAAACAGCTAATACCTTTATCTTACTATTTTTCAACAAGAGATAATACAGCTCCAACAATTTCTAGCGTTTTTCCTGCAAATGCCTCAACTAATGTAACAATAGATAAAAAGCCTTACATCGTTTTTTCTGAAGAAATTCTGCCTTCTACTATTACAAAATCTAATGTAATTATAAAATGCAATGGTTCTACAGTAGATTATTCCTTAAGCATTTCAGGGAATACTATTACAATAGAAGTAACCAATGGTCTACAAACCCAAAGCAATTACCAGGTTGAGCTGAAAACAGGAATAACAGATTTTTCAGGAAACCACCTCGCAGCAAATTACACATATACTTTCACAACTCAACCAGCTCATACTGCTCCAACAGATATTTTAAACCTAACTTTATACAAAGAAGAATCAATGTTTACAACTTTTGGTAGTAGTGAAAAAGTTAACGCAAATACTATGGTTTATTTTAAACTTAATGCCGTTGATGGAGCAACCCAGACCCTAGATATAGCTACTATTTCAATATCTTTAAACAATTCAGCGATTCAAAACTTGATTCTTTACGAAACAGCTTCAAATTCTGGTGGTCTATTTACAGGTTCCTTTAATTTGTCAGATTTGAATCTATACGCTTTTCCATCAACAGTTCCTACTCAAGCTTTAAACAAAATAAAATTCGCTTCCACACAAAAATCAACAATAAATGCTAGTTTGGAAAGCCATTTCCCAGAAATCTCAAATTCTTCTATTAATAGTATAACTGGGAATATTGCTGTTGGAAATGCTGTAAACGTGTTTGTAGATACATCTATATCATTAACATTTTCTAGCGAAATTGATGCTTCAAGCATAACAAATACATCATTGACTCTTGCCTCTGGTTCAACAGCTATTACTGCAACAAAAACACTTTCTACAGATAAAAAGACAATAACTATTGTTCCAGCCAATAATCTGCCTTTCGCTTCAACAATTTCTCTGAAAGCTCCATACTCATCAACAGGCTTAAAAGATACCACTGGCAATCCTATAAAAGGTGCTATAAATCTAACTTTTAGTACACAGGGGAATATTTCAGCACCTACTTCTATTTCAGAAATTTCATTATTTTCAGATTCCTCATATTCTGCAATTTACAAATACCTTGATAATCAAGACTTTTATAAAAATGGTATAATATATATAGAAGCCAAAGGAACTGATGCTGCCCCTAACACCATAGACACAACAACAGTATCTCTGACAAATGGAAGCCAGGTTACTCTAACAGAAACAGGTGCTTCCACAGGTGTTTTCAGAGGGAACTATCAGTGCAACAATTTAGCAGATGGTGCATTTACGATAACATCTGATGTCAGCCCCGCAATATCAAAAACACTTTTATTAACAACACCAAATCTAATAAATACTATTCCTACAAACAATGACATTAATGTTTCATATGCAAAAGCAATAACATTAACCTTTTCAGAAGCTCTTTCTGCTTCATCAATAAACTCTGAAAACATAGTATTTAAGAAAAAATCAACAAATGAAATTGTAACAGGTTCTATTTCTTACAACGAAACTAATTATGAAATAACCTTTCGACCAGATAACTTATTGGAATTTTCGACAGATTATGAAATCAGCATTTCTAACATAAGCGATGTGGCTGGGAACAAAGCAAATTCAAGTTCTATAACATTCACCACACAAAATTCTGCAACTCAACCAACTAGCGTAAGTTCGCTCAGTGTTTATTCTGATTCAACCTATACAAATATGCTTTCTTCTGGAACCGTTGTTACTCCTGCTTCAACTTTGGCAATAAGTGTTGAAGCTACTGACCTTGCTCCAACTACAACTGACTATATAAATATTTGCATAAAAGACTATACCAACAATCAAAGCAAAACAATTAGTCTTTCTGAAACAGGAAATAACACAGGTATCTTTAGAGGAACAACGGATATTTATGGAGAAGAAAATGCTTATTTTTGCTTTTATACACTAATAGACGAAACGAAATCTATTGGTTTAAAAACAGATTATTACCCTAAATATATAAGTATAGACCCTGCTTCAGCTTCTAAAGAACTATATTCAGATAATCAGTTCGAAATAACAACTAACAAAGAAATAGATGAAGCTACTGTTAATAAAACTTCTATAATACTTGAAGGGAAAAACGGGAATGTCACTTATGAAGTAAGCCGTTCTGAAACTAACAAAATATTAATATCTAATACAAAAGCTGAAGCTGGTGATAAGCTTACTTTAACATTAACAAACGCATTAAAAGACAAATCTGGCTTGAGTTTTCCTGTAGTTATTGCAGAATTTGAGGTAAAAACCCAAACAATTAATTCTTTTAAACTTTATAAAAATCCTGACTATACAGAAGAATTAACTAACAACAGCAATATAGAAGCAAATCAAGAGATTTATTGTGAAGTAAAAGGAGTTGATTTAACCCAAATTGGTCTGACTGACTCTATAGAAATTCGCTACAATTCTGAAGAAATTTCAAACTCTTTGATTCTTAACGAGATTTCAGCGGGAAAATTTAGAGGTTCTTTTTTAACCCCTAATTTGCCAGGAAAAAGCTTAAAAGTATTTCCTCTAAACTTTGATGATAAAACCATTAATTTAAATATATTAGAATCTTTTACTCTTACAGAATATTATCCAGCTTCTGCTTCAATAGGTATTCCAGCAGACTCTTGGCCAACTTGGACATTTAGCCGTGAAATACCTAGTTCTCAACTAACTAATAACAATTTTTCTCTATATGATGTTTCTTCAAAGAGTAGAATTAACGGTAATCTTTCTCTTAGCCCTTCCAAGAAGCAAGTTAGATTTATGCCTGATAACCTATTAGATCTTTTAACTACTTATGAAATGAGACTTTCAGGTGAAGTTACAGATGCTAATGGCAAAAAACTTGGTATATCATTAAAAACCAGATTTACCACACAGCCACCACCAGCACCTCCTACAGAATTAATAAGCTTTGCCAATTATACTGATGAAAATTACATTTCATCAACAACTGCCATACTTTCTAATTCAAATCTTTATTTGCAAATGGTAGCCAATGACCCTTCTTTCTCAACTTATGAAGTTGCTTCAGTAAGACTAGATTCTGATGATGGAACCTTTGACGGTATTGTGTTAAATCTGATTGAAACGAATCCTCCTTCTGGAATTTATAGAATAAAGTATCCTGTTTCATTACCCTCTGGCACAAAATTAACCATAACCCCACAGGTAGATGATTCTTTTGCTATCGTTATAACAGTAAAAGAAAAGCCTAGACTAACTGCTTTAAACCCAGCTTCTGGTTCTACAAATCTATATTTAGACACGAAATTGGAAATGACTTTTTCCGCACCTATAGATATTGAATCTTTTAAAGATTCTGTTACTATCAAAAATCCAAAAAAAGAAAGTCTTTCTTATGACTATTCTTTTGAAAACAATGATAAAAAAGTAATTGTAACTCCAACGAATTTGCTTGATTCTAACAAAAGCTTCAATATTTCTGTAAATAATTTGAAAACTCAAGAGGGCCAATTTATAGATTCCTTTGTTTACAAAGTATCAACAAAAAAAGAGACAGCAGCCTATCTTGAACTTTATACAGGTTTAGCCCCCTGTGATGGGAAAAAAGTTTCTGAAACAAATGAAGTAGTCAAAGGTATATTAGGAATTGTAGCTTCTACTACAGATATGCTGAAATTCTCTGAAGAAAGCCGTATTTTAAGATTATCAGACGCTAGTCATAGTATAGATATCAGCATAACAGAAACATCTTTAAACTCTAATTTATATCTGGCTTCCACGACTATAGACGATACTTTTATTACTCCAATAAAAGCAAAACTTCTATTTGGCAATGAACCAGAATTAAACTTTGAAATAGCGAGCCCAACATTATTATTATCAGTAAAACCTGAAGAAAACGAAGAAGTTTCTGAAATCACTTCAGTCAATGCCATTTATTCACGTAAAATATATGTAAAATCAGCTAAAAATGCAGTAAAAATAAATTCTGAAGACATAGAAACTTCTTGTAAACTGCTCACAAATTCAGAGGAATCGACTGAATTGATATGGCAACCTGAAAGCCAATTAGTAAATGGGAACAAACATACTTTGAGTATCTCTGGGCTTCTAGACTACCTTGGTCAGAGCGTAAGCAATTACAGCCACCAGTTTAATACCGGCGGAAACCACGGAATAAGTCTCTATAGCGATGCTACTTTTAAGAACAAAATAACAAGTCAGGAAATATCTATTCCAAACCTTTACGTCGAAGTAACTGGTTTTAATACCGCTAATATTGATGAAAATGATATTTTCCTAGAACTTGTTCGCGGAACAGAAGCTTCTACAACTAGAAAATTAAAAATGGAACCTTTGAACAATTCAAAGAAAATCTATCGTTGTGCTCTGCAACTAGCTCCAACTAAGTCATCACTGCCCTCTCATCAGTTAAATCTTTACCCTGGAGAATGGGTAAAACTTAGTTCGCCTTTACTTACTAACAATGAAATTTTATTCTATTACCGATTCTCGTCGGGAGAATCCCCACAGGTTATCAACAGTATAAAATTCTTCTCGGAAAAGAAATATATGAGAAGAGTTACAACAGAAATTTCTAACCCGAGTCTGTATATAGAAGTAGATGCAGAAGACCTAAACTGGCTTACTCAAGATACTACAAAAGTTAAAGTCTATTCTGATGATGACAGAACAGGCTTTGTTGTTGATTTGCAAGAACAAGGAACTCATTCTAATTCTTTCCGCGGAATGATAAAGATTAGCGAAAAAGCTACAGATGCAGCTAAAAATACTTTAAAAGTTTCTTTTGGGAAAAGAATAACGGTTGTTTCGGAAACAGATAATAGCATTAAAGCTTCGATTCGCTATTATCCAAGAGCCGAGATCATAAACTGCACAGCCTATCCTAGCCCAGCAAAGAGAAACTATATTAATTTCAGATTCTTCCTCAATTTTCCAACAGGCATCAGAATCAGTATTTATGATGTCTCTGGCAAAAAGCTAGATTCTTTTGAAATAGACGGCAAAGAAGGCGAAAATACCTGCCGATGGGATTTTCCAAGAAAAATGGCTAACGGAGTCTACATTTATAGAGTTAAATCCCTAGCCACAGGTGAATCTTACACCTACGCAAAAATGGTAAAAGGCAAGTTCGCCGTACTGAGATAATAGAGGTTCTCAGCTTTCAGCTTTCCACTTTCAAAACTCTCCAGGGCAAACGCAAATTTTTTTAGCTAATAATCATTAGTTTAGAAGTAGCGTCCTTTTTGGACGCTTTAGTTTTTTAGTATCTAGTCCTAGGGCATCTTCGATGCCCTAGGTTATTGAAGTAGTGACCTTTCGGTCACTTTATATGTCCGAAAGGACATTACTTTATTAACCTAGGGCGTTGAAAACGCCCTAGGGACAGATAATAATCTAAATTCGTCCGATAAGGACGATACAAAAAAACAGATATTTTATAATACTTATCAATAAAAGAAAAATTTTGCGTTTGCCCTGTTTCAACTCTCAAGATAGCTTGACCACATAAGAAAATATTGGTATTATCTTTTTATAAATAATTTCTAAGGAGCTTGTTATGGGTCGTGGTTATACTATGCCAAATGGTTTTAACATGCAGGGTTTGATGCGTCAGGCTCAAAAAATGCAGGAAAAAATACAGAATGCTCAGGAAGAACTCAAGAGCAAAGAAGTTGAAGCTACCGTTGGTGGCGGAGCAATAAAAGTAGTTTTCAATGGTTCTCAAGAACTAGTTTCTATTACAATAGACAAAGAAGCTGTTGATCCAGAAGATGTTGAAGGACTCCAAGATTTAGTTAAATCTGCTATAAATGCAGGTATAACCAAATCAAAAGAAATGGTTCAAAACGAAATGAATGACATTACTGGTGGAATGAATATTCCAGGTATGTTCTAATTTATTTTTTATCTAAAAATTTAAAAGCGTGACTTTCATAAAAGTCACGCTTTTTTTCGCTATTTTTCCATCAACTGTCTAACTCTGTCTAAATCAGCCTGAGTATCTACTCCTGTTGATTCCTTTGCAGCAGGAAGCACTCTGATTTTTATTCCATAA
The DNA here is from genome assembly GCA_946407375.1 of uncultured bacterium. Classification (GTDB taxonomy): domain Bacteria; phylum Muiribacteriota; class Ozemobacteria; order Ozemobacterales; family Ozemobacteraceae; genus RUG334. The sequence continues at coordinate 24,332 of CAMJNS010000018.1, read as the reverse complement.
TATAAAGCTCTAAGCTGTTCTAAACTTTCTATTTTTTCTAAGGAACAGGCTGGCAGTGCAATAAGCTTTAAAAGAGTTTCTTTTCGATAGCCATATACTCCTATATGTTTAAGAGGGACAAATCCTTCATGGTTTCTAGGGTATGGCAGCAGGCTTCTAGAAAAATACAAAGCATCTCCTTTAGCATCTGTTACCAGTTTTACAGCATTTGGATTGTTTTCATCTTCTTTTCTTAATGGGAAAGAAAGGGTTGCCATTTCTACTGATGAATCAGCAAAAACATCAGCAACACGTCTTAAACCTTCACCGTCAATCATAGGTTCATCGCCCTGAACATTCACATAAACATCAGCTTCAGTTAACTTGGCAACTTCACCTATCCTGCACGTTCCAGATGGCAGATTAGGGTCAGTTAAATAAGCTTTAAAACCAGCTTTTTCAACGGCATCAACAATTTCTTGAGAATCGGTAGCAACCATTACTTCATCAAATGCACCGCTATTCATTGCTGCTTCCGCTGTTCTAACAATCAGAGGTTTTCCATGCAAATCTGCAAGCATTTTTCTTGGAAGCCTTGTGGAAGCCATACGAGCAGGAACTACACCTATAACTTTATATGAATGTTTCAAAATCAATCACCTCTTATATTCATCATCAAAACCATTCTTCTCTAAGCTCTATACCCTACGCCTTATCATTCATTTCTCTTTTTTCAACTTGCTCTTTTGATGGCTGATTTTTCAAAATAAGCTTTAAAAGCATATTTACAGGTATCATAGAAACTGCAAGAACTATGACAAATAACCATAACTGCCAAGAGAAAGGTTCACAGCTAAACATTTCACCTATTTTCTTCGCCCAGTCATAAGGCAATAATTGTGCATTAATAATCAAAGCCTGAATTAATACAATATAGAAGAATACTAGTAAAAAGCTCTTATTCTGGTCCAAACCTTCAAATATTTTAAAACCTTTGTCTCTAACATTAAAACCATTGAAGAGAGCAGCCCATATAAATAATACAAAATAAGCACTTGCTATCTGTATTTTCATAGAATCCGCATCTGCTCCAGGCATAAGTTTGGCTAAGAAGTCACCACTGAATAAAGTGTTAGATTTTAAGAATACTAAACTTAGAGTAGTAAACCATATTGCCATTATTATTATATGCTTCAACATATATGAGGAAATAATACTTTCGTCTCTTTGTCTAGGCTTTTCCAACATATAAGATTCTTTAGCAGGTTCGTTACCAAGCATAATAGCTCCAAGGCTATCCATTACCAGGTTTACAAAAAGCAGATGAACTACTGTCAAAGGTTTACTTATTCCAAAGAATAGAGAAATAGTGCTGACAAAAACTGCTCCAACATTTATTACAAGCTGGAATTGGCAGAATTTTAAAATATTGTTATATATTGTTCTACCATACCATATAGCATCTTTAATAGACTTGAAATTGTCGTCTAGAATAACTATATCACCGGCTTCTTTTGCAGCTTCTGTTCCGCTACCCATTGCAAAGCCAACATCAGCCAATTTTAAAGCAGGAGAATCGTTAACCCCATCGCCTGTCATACCGACAACAAGATTCTTTTCCTGACAGAGTCTAACCATTCTTGATTTGTCAGTAGGTAAAGCACGGGCTATAACTCTAATTCTAGGTATAATATCTTTAACCTCGTCATCAGACATTTTGTTTAACTGCATAGATGTTAATGCAACATCATCACTATTAATAAGAGCGGCATCTTTTGCAATTGCAACAGCAGTTTCTAAGCGGTCACCAGTAATCATTACAACCTGAATACCTGCTTTTTTAACTGCTGCAATAGCATCAACAGCTTCTGCTCTAACAGAGTCTTTTATTCCAAGAAGTCCTATAATCACAACATCTTCATTAATCTTGCTGTGAACCATTTCTTGTTTAGAATAACCAAAAGCCAAAACTCTCATAGAGTTATTAGCTAGAGAATCTATTTTCTTGTTAAGCTCGTCAATATTTAAATCAACTTCTTCGCCCTTATTATTCAAAGCTTTTTTAGCAACCGCCAAGAATCTTTCTGGAGCCCCTTTATAGAAAACCTTTTTTTGTTCTGGCAAATAAGCCTGACTGAATTTATTGGCAGAATTAAAAGCTTGAGAACTGCCCACATTATAATCCTTGTGAGTATTTAATTCATCGAAACACTTTTGGCCCAAGAAATTCATTAAAGCCTGGTCTGTAGCATTACCACCAATTACTCTTCCTTCTCCATCAAACATAGAAAGAGAATTCTTACCTATAGAAAGATGAAGCAATTTTTCTACTTCTGAATAATCTTTTAATTCACTTAGTGGAATAGTTTTCCCATCTGCTGTGAAAAATTCAACTACTTCTAATATACCTTTTGTAATTGTTCCTGTTTTATCGCTAAATAAAATATTTAAAGAACCAGCGGTTTCTATACCTTCGTCTTTTCTGACCAAAACATTATGAGCTAGCATTTTGCCCGTATTCTGCATTAAAACAAGAGAAATCATCAAAGGCAAACCTTCTGGAACAGCACAAACAATAATAACAACTGCTAATGAAACTGCTTCCAAGAAACAGGTTAATATGTTTCCCCAATCTTGAGCAAAGAAAGCAGAAAAACCACCTGCAACCTTGATAAAATAAATCATATAGATAATAACTATTGAAGCCCCACCTATATAACCAAAATTAGAAATCTGTTTTGCTAATTTAGCAAGTTTTACTTTTAATGGGGAATCTGGCTGGTCTGCTTGCATTGTTTCAGCCATTTTGCCCATCATGGTTTTTATTCCAACCTTTTGAACGTCTAAAACACCTGTACCATCAAATAAAACAGCACCTCTAAATACAGAATGTTTGTCTACAAAAGTATCTCCGGTAATTTCATCACTCAAAGTAATAGACTCAGTTGCTGCATCTTTGTAACATTCTTCTGTTTCCCCATTTAATGCAGCATTATTAACCGAAATAGAGCCGTCTATTAAAATACCATCAGCAGGAACCTTATCACCAGCTTGTAATAAAACTTTATCTCCAACAACAACGTCATCAACAGTTATAACAGATATAATTCCATTACGATAAACCTTACATTCATCTTTTTTAACGCTATCTTTTAACTCTCTGTATTTTGTATCGCTTGCAACACCGGTTTTGGCAGAAACTACAGCTACTATCAAAATTGCTATAGCCGTTCCTATTGGTTCATATATTTCAGATTTGCCGAATGTCCACATAATCGTCATTACAACAACTATAAAAAGCAAAATTTTAATCATTGGGTCAGAAAATGTTTCTAAAAATTCCTGCCAAAAAGTAGTTGGTTCGGAATCTGGGATAACATTACTCCCATATTTTTCCCTAGCTTCTAGAACTTCTTTATCTGTCATACCTTTATAATTCATAATGGCTCCTACTTTTTCTAAATTAAGCCTCTCATAAATAGGTTAATTCTATTAACTGCCGAACATTAACCTGTTCATTTCGTTTTAATATATTTTTAATAAAACCTTTTATATTTTTTCTATTTAAATTTGGAATTAATTCTCGCATTTTTTCAATTACTGCGGGTCTCATTCCAAAATTCTGAACTCCTAGACCAAGAAGTGCTATAAAACCTGCTGGATCAGAAGCCATTTCACCACAAACTCCTACTTCTATACCAAGCCTATTAGCTTCATTAACACATTGTTCCAAAAACTTCAAAAACGGCATAGACAAAAAGTCTACATAACCAGATAGTTTTTCATTTGTTCTATCTACAGCAAAGAAAAACTGAACTAAATCATTCGTTCCTATACTAACATATTTTGTATATTTAGCCACTTCATTAAGCATAAAAACTGCTGATGGAACTTCAAGCATAATCCCCCATTCTGGAATTTTTGCTGGCTTTATTTCATTAACAACTTTGTTAAATAGTTCTGAAATCTTTTTTAATTCAGAAGGAACGGATAGCATTGGAAATAATATTTTGCAATTTCCATATTGAGAAGCATTAATCATAGCTCTCAACTGAGGTTCTAATACATCAGGTCTAGAAAGAGAAAACCTGACCGATCTAAATCCCATTGCGGGATTGTTTTCTTCGTTTAAAGGAAGGTATTTTAAAGGTTTATCTGAACCTACATCTAAAGTTCTTAAAACAACAGTTCCTGAAACCCCTTTAACCAGTTGGCTATATACTTCAGTCTGATATTTTTCTGAGGGAGAATCAAGACTTTCCATAAAAACAAATTCGCTTCTAAAGAGGCTTATATTTTTAACACCAAGTTTTTGTAACATTGGTATTTCTTCAACTCTAGCTACATTTGCTCCTATATGCAATTCTACTCCATCTGCTGTAATCTCAGACTTTTTAGAGGAAATATTGTCATTTTTAATACTTTCTTCAAAAGCTAAAATTACTTCTGATTTAGGATTAACAATAATTTTAGGAGAGTTTCGAGTATCTATTATCAAAATATCACCTGTAACTACTTTTTCAGAAAAATCATTTAATCCAAAAACAGATGGAATACCTAAAGCATCTGCTAGAATTGCTACATGAGATGTTGCTCCACCAGTATCTAAGCAAATACCTTTTAATTCAGCTTTTGCAAAATTCAAAAGTTCACTAGGTGTAACTTCTTGAGCAATTAAAACATATGGCTTGTTGTCTATATCTTCACCTGGTTCTTCCAACCCCAACAAGTGACGCAAAAGTCTGTCGCCGACGTCTTTTATATCTATAGCTCTTTCCCTTAAATATGGGTCAGCAATAGCAGAAAAACTTTTATGAATTTCGTCAATTCGTTCTCTAACAGCGCTTTCAACATTGATTTTATCTTTCTCAATTCTAGCAATAAGCTTTGGTCTAAATTGAGGGTCTTCTAACATTAAAAGATGAGAATCAAATATGGCTGCATATTTTTCACCGTGACGTTCTTCCGCTCTTTTTCGGAAATTTTGAATGTCATCAGCGGTCTTTTTAATTGCAAAATCAAGTCTTTTTATTTCGTCTGGAATCTGTTCTTCTGTAATAGAACGTCGTTCAACTTCGATACGTTTTTGAAAAACATAACAAGGAGCGACACAAGTTCCAGAAGAACCTATAATGCCAGATTCAAAGCATTGATTTTGCAATTTTGTAACCATTTAAACCAGTTCCTCACCGAAACCGCTATCGATAAGAGCAGCTAGTGCTTCAACAGCTTCAACTTCATCTGAACCTTCGGCTGTAATAGTTAATCTTTGGCCAGGTCCAGCAGCAAGCATCATTACACCAAGAATACTTTTCGCATTGACTTCAGTATCTTCTTTAATCAAATCGATTTCAGAAGAATATTTGCCGGCCAGCTTTACTAGTAGTGAAGCAGGTCTGGCGTGTAACCCAAGCTTGTTTTTAATTTCAACTTCTTTTCGTTTCATTCTTAGGTCCTTAAATAAATATACCCCAATGATAAAACATCAGAGCAAAAATTAGAAGAAAAAAAGAAATTAATAATACATTTACTTTTTCTCTGTAAGCCTTTGTCCCCAAATAAACAAGTAGTAAAGCAATTAATCCCTGAACCACTTTTTGACAAAACTGGTATTGATCACCACTTAATTTTTGGGCAATGTAGTAGGAAGTAAAAATAGGAGTATTTACACGCACAAAATTAGGAATAAGGTAAGCTAAAAGAATCAATGTTCCAATACGTAGGGATTGACGCATTTGTGGAAAATTAAAATTCTTTAATTTTCTAATAACATTCACTCCTTCTTCATACCCCCAATATATTCCAGCAAATCTGAAATACAAATGTGGCAAATTATACAAAAACAAGAAAATAAAAGGCGTGAAACTATTATTTGCTGCTGCAAAAACTATTGCAAAACAAGCAACATAGGGGCGCCAGTTATCCCAGAAAAATCCATCTCCTATTGCAGCAAGAGAAGTCATAAGAGCTTCTTTTGTATTATGAATCATTTCTGGATCTACACATTTGTCACCGTTTTTATACTTTTCTTCCAAATACAAAGTTACTCCCATAACTATAGAAGCAAAATATGGATTTGTATTAAAGTATTCAAAATGACGCATATATGCTAATTCTCTAGCATTTTTATCTTCATAAATATAGTCCAAGCCAGGTGCTATTGAATAGAGGAATCCCATACTCATCATGCCACGGTAATTCCAAGAAGCTTGTAATAAAAAGCTTCTTAAAGCAACCTTAAATAATAACTTCTTAGATAAAGTCATTTTTTACCTTTCTTAGACTTAGACTTTTTAGGATAATAAATAATCATAGCAGCAACAGAAGCAATAAGAGGAATCAAAAAATTTGATGGCAATAAAGAAAAGGCAAGAATTGCAATTATAAAATATTTGATTTCTTTATTATCTTTCAAACACATACTTGTTAAAACAGAGAAACCTACTGCAGGCAAAAGACCTTGTAAAACAACAAACCCGCCACTATGATGCACACTCATAAGCTGAGTAAAATATTTAAGTGGCTCAACTCCAAACCAAACCACCAAAAAACAGAATACAAAAGCCTTTACAAAGGTTATAAAACCTCCACTTAAATGCCCAAATCTTATAGAACCAAAATTATTGTCTTCTATTTTTTGATTAACCCAGGAATCAATATTCGTGTTTAAACGTCTGACAAACATGTCTAGACTTCTTCCAAGCAACCCTAAAGCAACTGAAACCAACAAACCAACAGTATAGCAGGCTTCTCTTTTTGCATAATCAAATTCATGACCTGCACAAAATCCTAATGCAACAGACAAAACGGAAGCCAAAGCTGCATCTGGAGGAACATTCATTCCCAATGGCAACTGTTCTATCCAAGTAAGTTGTAAAATAATCCCTACCATTAATCCTAGTTGAACGCCGGCTGTCATATTTCCGAGCATTGAACCAATAATAAGACCTGTTAAAGGAGCTGCAACTATTGGTTGTGAAATCATACATTGAACTGCAGCGGTAGAATCTAAATCAACAATACCGCCTAGCAATGCAACGATTAACGATAGATTAAGATGTTCCATTAAACAATTACCAAATCAGTGATGAGTGGCTTTCCATTCTGTTTCAACATCTGTAAGAGCATACTCAATAGTTAGATCGCCATTTAATACTTTAATAATCTTATCGCCTAAAGGAGCGTAAATATCACCCTGTTCAGGATGAGTGTAAGCTTTGCAACTCATTTGAAGTTGTTTGATAAAAGTCTGTAAATATGGGTCTTGCTTTAGCTCGGGTGCTGCAAAAACTTTTCTTCTAGCAGGAAGCCCATAATTTGCCATTGTAAAATTCTTCTGAATATCATAATCAAACATAAATTTAGCAAATTTTAATGCAGCATCTCTATTTTTGGTGCTACTAGAAATGGCAATAGACTGACATCCTATTGGAGAAAATGTTCCACTAGGACCTCGTGGAATTTCACCAACGCCTAAATTCAAATTATTATCTTTAAAAGCAGAACCTGCAATAATATCTCTAATAGCCCAAGGACCTGTAAAAATAATACTTGTCTGACCGCTTGAAAAGCTTTCAATCATTGTTCTGTAAAGCTTATTTGTATATGGCATTGGAGGAACAGCTTTTATTTCAGCCTTTATGTGAAGTAAATATTCCAAAGCCTTTCTACCAGCATCTGATTTAATATAAAGCTTACCATCAGCATCAAAATACTGACCACCAAAAGCAAAGAAGAAAGGTTCAAAATACCAACCATTTGGATAAATAAAAAATCCATATCTGTTATTTGCAGGATCAGTTAAAGCTTTACAAGCTTTAGAAAAATCATCTAAGTTAGTTGGTATAGGAAGAGATTTTTCCCTGAAATGAGCTTTATTGTAAAACATAGCCAGACTATCGACAGATAAAGGAATAGCCCAGATTTTTTTATCTAAGGTTACAAAATCTCTTGCAACAGGAACCATATCTGATAATTCTTCTGTAATTTCACTTTCTTTTATTTCAGAAAGAAGACCTTTGCTTACAAAAGAGGCTAACCAAAATCTATCTGTTCTGATTAAATCTGGTGCTTTACCTTCAGAAACAGCTTTTATATACTTTTCTTTTGCTTCATAGAAATCAACAGTTGTTTCATTTATGGTTATGTTGGGATATTTTTGTTTAAAAGCTTTAAAAACATCTGGCATTACTGCCGCTTCTCTTCCCTCCATTGTATTCCAAAACTCTAATACAACTTTATCACTAGAAGAACCAGTGGTATTACTGCTGGAATCACAGCAACCAGAAACCAGTGCTAAAGAAAAAAGGGCTAAAATAGAAAAAATCTTCAATATATTTTTTAAAGCTCTATCCATAGTTCACCAACCAAAAAAATCTACAACAAAAGAAAAAACAAACTAACTTTTTTAAACACTGATTACTAAAACTCTCCTCGCAACTTAATTATTACGAGGAGAGCCTAGTTAATAATCAGATATTATTCCCCTTTGCGTCCGATTCTTGTAGTATCAGACTGTTTGAAGAGGTGGAACTTATCTATTGGAATATTAGCAACAACACTCTGACCAACTTCTGGTTTTACAGTAGGTGGAACCTTAGCATTGAGGCTTAATCCATTACATTCAAGATAGAGATAAGTTTCTGCACCCATTGGTTCAATCAAATCAACCTTGCAGGGAACTTTCAAACAAGGAACGCCTTCTGCTTGACCATCTATGAGTAAATGTTCTGGTCTAATACCAATTGACATATCTTCTTCAAAATCATCCTTGAAGTAATCTGCAAGTTTGATTTCCCAATCAATATTCTTATCAGAACCAGCACCTGGCAATAAGGTCATTCCCTTTTCGGTCTTCTTAACCTTCATAACATTCATTGGCGGTGAACCAATAAATTGTGCAACAAATACGTTAGCTGGTTTTTCATAAATAACAGATGGAATATCGTATTGCTGAATTACACCTTGATGTAGAATAACAATACGGTCAGCCATTGTCATAGCTTCAACCTGATCGTGTGTAACATAAACAAATGTTGTTTTTAAACGCTGATGTAGTTTTTTAATAACTGCACGCATTTGAACACGAAGTTTAGCATCAAGGTTTGAAAGAGGTTCGTCCATAAGAAATACTTTTGGTTCACGAACAATTGTTCTACCAAGAGCAACACGTTGACGCTGACCACCGGATAACTGCTTTGGAAGTCTTTCTAGATACTCAGATATTTCGAGCATCTTTGCAGCTTCATCGACACGTCTGTCTATTTCATCTTGAGGAAGCTTGCGAAGCTTTAATCCAAAAGACAAGTTTTCTTTAACAGTCATGTGTGGATATAGAGCATAGTTTTGGAAAACCATAGCAATATCACGATCTTTAGGTGGCAAATTATTTACAACTGTGTCACCAATCTTGATTTCGCCGCCAGTAATGTCTTCAAGACCGGCAATCATACGTAAACTAGTACTTTTACCACATCCTGAACCACCAACAAGAACGACAAACTCTTTGTCTTTGATGAAGAGATCAATACCCTTAACAGTGGGTTCTTTTGCCCCTTCATACTGTTTGACTACTTTACTAAAAGTAATTGAAGCCATGTTTTGTCCTCGCTTTACAGAATATCACCCAATGGCATGGGCTGATTTTGTGGAGTTGGTTGAAAAATAGGTTCAACACCAGATTTGATGATTAAATCAAAATATTTTCGATCTTCATCATCAACATGTAATGCCTCGAATATTTCTTCCTTACCATCTTTTGAATGCATACCACCGACATTAAAACGAGCAGGTTTAATATCTTTTTGTAAACATTCCCAAGCATCTTTGGGGGAAGAAACTAATATAAAAGAACTTTCGCCAACATCTTCGTCTGAAATATCTGAAGTGGAAAAGAATTCTAAATCCACATCAGGTGGAACACTCAAAGACATAAGATCTTGACGCATTGCATCTTCTGCGACAGCATCATTTACTACAATAAGACTATCGGGCTTTATTTCTGGAAGCCACCCAACAATTACTTGACCATGAACTAGTCTGTCATCAATTCTTAAAAATGCAATATTCGTCATACTCGTTTAGCTGCTCTTTTTTCAAAAAATTCTTTTAAATTTATTATACTTCTTACACCAGAGTTTGAAGCTTGAGCTGCCAGCTCTTTCAAACTAAGGTTTTCACGACTATTTAAAGCATCTAAAAGCATTGGAAGATTTACACCGGTCACCACGAAAACATCGTTTCGACTCTTCATTATTTCTATACTGACATTAGTGGCACTTCCGCCCATTATATCAGTAAAAATAATACAACCATCTTCAACAAATTCATTTGTTGCTTCAGTGGTTTTTCTGCGTAAATCATCTAAGGATTCCCTAGCCATAAAAGTCACTGCTTTAATAGCCTTAGCCTCACCAAGAATTAGAGAAGCTGCAGCTACTAGCTGTTCACTAAGAAGACCATGAGAAACAACTACTATACCTATCACCTTTTAATCCTCCAAGCAATGATAGAGAATACGACAGGCAGAAATCTCATGATCTACATCTAAGCCAGGAAGTCCAATACTTCCGTAAATTCCCATAGCAATATCATTATCTCGAACTGCTAATCCTATTTTCAAACCGCCACCTGAAACACTCATAAGAGAACTATCAAAGGAAGAAAGAACACCTTCTACCAATTGAGTGATAACGTGACGATTTTTCATATTGATTGTCAAAAGACCGCTATTCTCTGCAGCTCCAAAGGTATTACGAAGAATCTTACCCTTTAGATTATCACCACAACCACCTGCTCTGGTAATTACCGCATAGATGTTGTGCTTTTTAAGATGTTCAACCAACTCGTCATCGAGTTCGTTGTCAATCATACTGCATAGCAAAGCAGCTTTTGATAATGAAACTGTCCCATTTTGCTGTAATACGTCTTCTATTTGAATCATGTACACCCATTTTCGATTGCAATAATTGTTTCAATTATAGATTTGCCTTTTAACAAAGTCAAGAAAAGATATTTTATTTAGAAATAAAGGTTTAAATTTTTTAGAAGTATGTCGATACTGCGAGCATGAAAATTAGGAAACAATTAATTTTAGCTGTTAGCATAATGCTTTTAGGAGCAATTGATAACGGCTTTGCACTAGACTTAAGCCAGTATAAGGCATATATGTCAGGCAATCGAGGAAAGGCTGCTGTGCAAGAAAAAAAGCAAAGCAACGAGTTACCCGAAGAACCAACCAACAATTTTCGAGGCCTGAATGCAGATGCCTATTATGTTACTAGTAAAGAAGATCAATTTATTCCTTTAGGGAATAGTCAAAACAAAAAGGATGGGGAAAGATACCTTATTCCTGAAGACACTCCTGTTCCCAAAGAATTAAAACCTTTATTAGTAGAAGAGAGAACTCCTCGACAGGGGCTAGCTCTAAATGGAGGAACTGGAGCAACTCTTGTTCCATCTCCTGGAGTTTTAGAGCCGAATAAAACAGCAGTATCTGTTCATGTTCAAACTTTCGATCTATATAATATTAACAATGTTAAATATACTGATGAAGACTACTTTGATGTCAACGTAAGCGCTGCCTGGGGTGTTGAAGACGGTATAGAAGTAGGTTTTGATAAAACTTTTGCCAATCAGGATCATTACAATCTTGAAGAACCTTTTTATCTTAATCTTAAATATCAAGCTACAGGCAACGTAACTCTAGGTGGTAGCATCAACTGTAGTTCAGGTTACCATTCTGCTTGGGTTGCAGCAGGTGTTCCCGTTATATGGGTTGGTGTGGGTGGAAACTTTGGCGCAAGCGATTATGTTCATAGTTATGTAAATCCTCCAAAATTTAGAAGAGCTAAATACGGTGGTTACAATTATAACTATAATACTGGTAGAGGTTATGCTGACGAATTCTTCTTCCTAGTAGGCGGTTTAATACCTATAAATGATAATTTCAGATTTGTTTATGACTTTAATGGAGACCGTTTCAGTCTAGGTTTTAGATTTAATTATTCGAATACTCTATTTATAAATGCTAGTTATATATCAAACGGCGACTATGAAAATTTACCGGGTTCTATAGCTCATAGACAAAATAGAAATTTTGTAGCAGGTGCAACAATAGCTTTCTAGTTATATATTGTTTCTATAAAAATCGTTCTTCAATTTATCTAATTAATTGAAGAACGATTTTTTTTGTCTGTTTTGCTTCAAAGTCTAGATACAAGAAAAATCACTCCTAATATATAATTAATTTTTTAGTTTTCTGTTTTCACTTTTCAACTTTCACTATTCTTGATTTAAAAACAAAAATATACTAAATTGAATAGAGTTGATTAAGGGAGGTTTTTGATGTTAGACAACAAAACAATTGCTTCTGCAATGACCATTAAGTTAGACAATAAATTACCAGAATATCCAAAATTTGTTGAAGGAATAAGACGAGCACCAGATAGAGGTTTTACTCTGAATCAGCACGAAACAGAAATAGCTCTCAAAAACGCTCTAAGATACATTCCAGAAGAATTACACGAAGCATTGATTCCTGAATTTTTAGAAGAATTAAAAACTCGTGGTCGTATTTATGGCTATAGATTCAGACCAGAAGGCAGAATCTATGGCAAGCCAATAAATGAATACAAAAGTAATTGTATTGAAGGCAAAGCTTTTCAGGTTATGATTGACAACAATCTTGACTTTGAAGTAGCTCTTTACCCTTATGAACTTGTTACTTACGGCGAAACTGGTCAGGTTTGCCAGAACTGGATGCAATACAGGCTCATAAAGAAATACTTAGAAAACCTCGATGAATATAGAACTCTCGTTATGATGTCCGGTCACCCTCTAGGGCTTTTCAAATCCAGTCCTAATGCTCCTAGAGTTATTATGAGCAACGGCTTGATGGTTGGAATGTTCGATAATCAACAAGAATGGCATCGTGCTATGCAGTTAGGCGTTTCAAACTATGGTCAAATGACTGCTGGTGGTTGGATGTATATCGGTCCACAAGGCATTGTTCACGGTACTTTCAACACTATTTTGAATGCTGGAAGAATGAAACTAGGCATTAAAGACGAAGACGGCTTAAGCGGTCACTTGTTTGTTTCTTCTGGTTTGGGTGGAATGAGCGGAGCTCAGCCAAAAGCAGTTGAAATAGCCAATGGTGTTGGCATTATTGCTGAAGTTGATATGTCTAGAATCGAAACCAGACACAAACAAGGCTGGGTTTCTTTGATTGCCGAAACTCCAGAAGAAGCTTTCAAGCTTGCTGACGAACATATTGAATCCAAAAAGACAACTTCTATTGCTTTCCACGGCAATATAGTAGATTTACTTGAATATGCTGTAAACAACAATAAAAAAGTTGAATTACTTTCTGACCAAACTTCTTGTCATGCTGTTTATGACGGCGGTTATTGTCCCAAGGGTCTTACTTTTGAAGAACGCACTGAAATGCTACACAAAGACCCGGCAAAATTCAGAAAGCTTGTTGATGAATCTCTAAAAGCTCACTTCAAAGCAATTAAAGCTTTGACTGAAAGAGGAACATACTTCTTTGATTATGGCAACTCCTTTATGAGAGCTATTTTTGACGCAGGTGTTAAGGAAATCTGTGCCAATGGTGAAAATCCAAGAGACGGATTTATATGGCCTTCTTATGTTGAAGATATTATGGGTCCATTACTCTTCGACTATGGTTATGGTCCTTTCAGATGGGTCTGCTTAAGCGGCAAGCACGAAGACTTAGTTAAGACCGACAAAGCAGCTATGTCATGCATAGACCCAAATCGTCGTTCCCAAGACCACGACAACTACGTTTGGATTCGTGATGCAGAAAAGAACTCTCTCGTAGTAGGAACTCAAGCAAGAATACTTTATCAAGATGCAGAAGGCAGAGCTAATATTGCTTTGAAATTCAACGAACTTGTAAGAAAAGGCGAAATCGGTCCTGTTATGATTGGTCGTGACCACCACGATACAGGCGGAACCGATTCACCATACAGAGAAACTGCTAATATTAAAGACGGAAGTAACATAATGGCTGATATGGCCACTCATTGTTATGCTGGTAATGCAGCTCGTGGAATGAGCCTCATCTCTTTGCATAACGGCGGTGGTGTTGGAATAGGTAAGTCAATTAATGGTGGCTTCGGTCTTGTTCTTGATGGCAGCGAAAGAATTGATAACGTCATCAGAAGTTCAATGATTTGGGACACCATGTGCGGTGTTTCAAGACGTGCTTGGGCAAGAAACGAACACGCTATTGAAGTTACCGCTCAGTTTAATAAAGTTAAGAACGGCAATCATGTAACTTTGCCATTTATTCCAGACGAAGACAAAGTAAAATCTGCCGTAGCAAAGATGTTCGGAAAATAACAAAAAGGGATATAGAATAAATGAATAATCTTAGTAGCCAGGATATTAAAAGACTAGTTCTTGTGGTAGATGATGAATTTGTTAACCGAGAAATGCTCGGCTTCATAATAAGACGAGACTACAATGTTATATATGCAAAAAATGGCAAAGAAGCTCTTGAACAGATACAAAAGCATAAGAATTTGCTTTCTCTGATTTTATTAGACCTTCTTATGCCTGTTATGGACGGTTTTAAAGTATTACAGACTTTAAAAGACGATAATGAACTCTCAAAAATTCCAGTCATCGTTCTTACTTCTGAAAAATCAGCAGAAATCGAAAGTTTGAGACTAGGTGCTGTAGATTTTATTACCAAACCTTATGATATGCCTGAAGTAATCTTAGCACGTGTTCGCAGAAGCATTGAACTTTCAGAAGGTTCTAAGATGATTCAGAACACAAGTAAAGACGAACTTACAGGATTGCTGACAAAAGACTTTTTCTACCAGTTCTGCGAAAGATACGATAAATACTATCCTGACGAAAAGATGGATGCTGTTGCTTTCAACATTAACAATCTTGGCTTGATAAACGAAATCAACGGTCGTGCTTATGGAACAGAAATAATACAAAAAATTGCCGAAGCAATTAAAGTATTGCTGAATATGACAGTAGGTATGGCTTGTAGATTTTCTGACACTTTCTATCTATATATAGAACACAAAGATAATTGTGAAGAAATACTGACAAAGTTTTTAAACGAATTTAATTCTATATTTAAAAACTCACGTTCAAGACTAGTTTGTGGTGTTAACCCGATAGTAGACAAAAAAGTTGATGTTTACAGACGTTTTGAAAGAGCGATGATGGCTTGTAATTCCTTAAAAAATAATTACAACACCAATATCAGCTTTTATGATGCTGAACTTCATAAAAAAGAACTTTTTGAAAATTGTCTTGTTTCTGATGTTGAAACCTCATTAACAAATAAAAACTTTATTGTTTATTATCAGCCCAAATACAATATTACAGGTCTAAGACCAAGATTATCCAGTGCCGAAGCCTTGATTAGATGGAAACATCCTGAATTTGGCATGATAAGTCCAGGCGTTTTCATTCCTTTAATGGAAGAAAACGGTTTGGTTTCAAGATTAGATCATTTCGTATGGCAAGAAGCTGCTGCTCAGGTTCGTAGATGGCGTGACCAGTATAATATTACTATTCCTGTTTCTGTAAACCTTTCTAGAATTGATATTTATGATCCAAATCTTGAAAACAATTTCCTGAAATTAGTTCGTGATAATGGCCTTAAGCCAACAGATATAATGCTTGAAGTTACTGAATCTGCGTATACAGATAACTCAGACCAGATTATACAAGTTGTTGAAAGCTTGCGTTCAAAAGGCTTCTTCATTGAAATGGACGACTTTGGTTCTGGCTATTCTTCTTTGAATATGCTTTCAGAATTACCAATAGATGCTTTAAAGCTTGATATGAAGTTTATAAAAAATATAGCTAAAAATGAAAAAGCTCTTCATATGGTTGAACTTATGATGGAAATTGCAGAATTTCTTAAAGTGTCTGTTGTTGCCGAAGGTGTAGAAACAGAAGAACAGTGCAAATTGTTGAAACAGATGAAATGTGATGTTATACAGGGATTTTATTTCTCTAAACCTATTCCACCAGAAGAATTTAAGCTTTTAATTGAAAAAGAAGTCAAATTAAGAGATAGTGAAGCAAAGGAGATCGGATATGTTAACAGTTGATAAAATGAAAGAAATGGGCTGTAATACAGCCGAAGGTTTGGGTAGATGTTTAAATAATGAAATGTTTTATCTTAATCTTGTTCAAATGGGGCTAAAAGACGAAAATTTTGCCAAACTTGAAGAAGTTCTTAAGACTAATGATTTGGAAAAAGGCTTTGAAGTTGCCCATGGTTTGAAAGGCGTTATCGGAAATCTAGCTATAACACCACTATATAATGCAATTAGTGAAATCACTGAAGAACTTCGAGCAAGAAAACAGATTGATTACGCACCATTGCTTGCGAAAATAAAAGAAAACCGCGACAAGTTCTTAGCAGAACTTTAAAAACAAAAACCCAAAAGCTTGGCTAAAAGCCAAGCTTTTTTATTTATCTAATCTTCCAATGTTAACATTGCTTTAACTACTTCTGGGGTGATGTTTCTATTCTCGCCTAGCTTAATCATTTTATGTGAAATCAGTTGCTTAACTATTTTATCAACTTCTTTTGGGGTTATATCATAATCAGAAAGCTGAGTTTTAAATCCTAAAGACTTAAAAAAGTCTATAGTTTTTTCTAAGCCCAAATCTATAGTCTTTTCTTCGTCTTTTTCAAATATGTCCCAAACTCGCCTTGAATACTGTAATAATTTATCTCTCTTCTGAACTTTGCAATATTTCAGATAAGGCTCAACAAGAATAGCTAAGGCACGAGAATGAGCTATTCCCAAAAGGGAAGTTATTTCATGACTAATCATATGCATTGCCCAGTCCATAGGCACACCAGCTCGTAAAAAACCGTTCATTGCCATTGTTGAACACAGCATAAGATTAGATCTAGCTTCATAATTTTCTGGTTCTTTAATAGCTATAAGTCCATCTTCTAATAGAGTAGTCAATATGCTTTCTGCAAATCTATCTTGAAGTTTTGCATTAACACAGAGTGTAAGGTATTGTTCTAAAACATGAACAAATGTGTCTAAAATGCCATTAGCAGTTTGTTCCGCCGATAAAGTATATGTAAGTTCTGGGTCCAAGATAGAAAATTCAGGATAAACAGCAACATTTCCAAATGGAAGCTTTGCTTTTTTTGAAGCTCTTGAAATAACTCCATCTCTATTTACTTCCGAACCACTTGCTGGATTAGTTACAATAGTAGCCAAAGGCAAAGCTTTATTACAGCAGGCACCAAAACTTTCAATTATTTTCCAAGGCTCTCCATCATATAAAGCTGCAAGAGAAACGAACTTAGCAGCATCCATAACAGAACCACCGCCAGCAGCTAAAATATAATCTATATTATTTTCTTTAACTCTATTTATACAATTTAAAAGATAATCATATTCAGGATTTGGTTCTATTCCAGAAAATTCCAAAACAAAAGACTTGCCCGAAAGGCAGTCTATTATTTTCTGATAAGTCCCATTATCCTTTAGACTATGACTTCCATAAATAAACATAATTCTCTTATCTGATGGAAGTTCTCTTTTTAAAGCAGAAATAGCACCTCTGCCAAATATTATTTTCGTTGGTGACTGAAAAGTAAAGTTTTTAATCATTTAATATATAAAGCTCCCCCATAATAGAGGGAGCTTTTAAAACCTAGATTTAAACAGGATGTTTAGTAATTCTTAGACTCTTTTACAACAGCCTTAGACATTCTGTAAAGTCTCATTCTTTCTTCTGTTAGAAGTTTTTTGATTTGATCTTCTGTCATATTCAACTTTTGACCTACATAGCGAAGCATAGCAACTTCTTCTTTTGTTATTTTACCATCTGCAAAAGCTACTCTGATTAACATACGAACCAAATCATTACTATCATCTGGTAAATCAGTAGAAAGAGCAACATAATCTACTGGCGATTGCTGAGATTTAATAACATCTACTAAACTATCTACTCTAGCTTTATTTACACCACAGCGTAAACCGTATTCATAGATTATTTCCTGTTCCTTTGGATCTATTACGCCATCTGCAAGCATCATCGCAATAGTCCATTTAAGCATTGTCATACCAGAAACTAGATTCATATTAGCAGAATAATCTTCTACTGTATAACTCTTCTTTAGACCGGTATTAGCTGCTACTGGCCTATTAACAAAGTCATTCTTAGAATTTTGTCCATCAGCTGCTCTAATTAATACAATTGCTTTTGAAATTCTAGAATCGCTTTGCGGTAATACTGCTTCAAGAACCCAATCTCTAGAACCATCATTCAAAACAGAACCACAATAATCACATTCATTTGAAAGACTATCTGTAACAGCAGCACCGCAGTTAGGACAGTGTGCGCTACTTAATGAAGTCTTTGTATCTGTTTTAACGCCGTGTTTTCTCTTTAATACAAATATTTCCTTAATATTTTGTTCAAGATTTACTATTTTAGTTACAGTACCAATGTTAGTTCTTTTTGCAGGAATACCACTCCAGATAACCTTAACATAAAGGTAATCTGTTTTATCACTAGTAACATCATCAACACCCATCAATCTTATAGTACCAACTGCAGAATCTGTATAGAATTTATGGTTTCCATTAGAATCTGGTCTATAAAAATTAGCTTGGGAATCACAAAATTCGTTAGTAGCAATTTTACGAAGTGGAGCAACATCGCTGATTCTTTCTGCTTCATTCTTTCGCCAGAACATTACAGATACCAAATCTTCGATATGTTGAACATTGAAACCTTCATCAAGAGCTAAATAACGTTTAACACCTGGAATAGCATTATTGCTTCTTTCTGACCATTCACAAGCCTGAGTTATATTCGAAATAACCCAGTCATATTCACCAGAACGAAGAATAGCACCACAAGCAGAACATTTAGCATGTCTACCAATAGATATTCTGGCACCACAATTTGGACAATATCCTTCAATAAGACCTGGCTTCTTTAGAGTCTTAACACCAGTTCTTCTTAAGAACGTCCAAACTTCAGTAAATTCAGTTTCTGATCTATCCCCTTCTATATAAGTCTTTGTCTTCTCGTCAGCACGATAGTTTTTGCCTTTTGCTGTTATAGCCAAATGAACTGTATCAAAATTATTGTCTGATTCGAGACCTAAAACTCTTGTGGAAATAATCTTGAGATTTTCCATAACATCAATAATGTGCTTTTCTTTGTATGTATTTAACTGAATAAGAAACTGTTCATAAGTTCCGTCAGCTAAAAACGCTTCAGCATTAGTAAGATCTCGCTTGCTCCAAGAATCTTGAACTATCATAAAAGCTCTTTCAGCTCTTTTACGAAATTCTTCTTCTTCAAAGCCAGCATCTTTTCTTTTTATTTTACTTAAAGCAACATTGCTTGCTACAGAAGGATAGAGTTCTGTCCCTTTACGAATAGTAGTATCAACGACATATTCATCGCCTTTAATATAACAATATATTAAGAAACCTATTACGACTATGGTCAGAGGAATACCTATAACAGGCGCATCTATACATAAACGTATTAAATAGTATAATAATCTTATAAGAGCAACGGCACCACCGCCGCCACCACCGCCTCCTCCGCCACCGCCGCCGGAAGAGTAACTATGGCCACCGCCCGCTCTAGCATCCGCTGTTTCACAAATTAAAAGCATTGCGAAAAGCAAAACAAAAAAGAACAGTGAAAAACTTAATATCTTACGTATCTTATTTTTGCTAGGCATTTTCCCTCCGAAGGCGTCATTTTTATATAATTTTTTCTATTCTACCAATATTATTTTTTTATGTCTATATTTTTAAAGCTTTGATACAAGGCAATTTTAGCCTTATCAAACAAATGAAACATCTATATATATTAGCTATATACAAAAAAAATTAAAAAAAATATGAATTTTAGATAATTTCCACTTGTCATATTTATAAGATATATGTATAATCGAACTTGACCAAATTTTGTAGGAGGGTTCAAGTGAATAAATCAGAACTCGTAAAAGCAATTGCTAAAAAAGCAGAAGTTACTAACGCAGCTGCTCAGGCAGTTTTAGAAGCATTTGTAGAAGCTGTAAAAGGCTCTCTCAAAAAAGGCGACAAAGTTCAGCTGATTGGCTTCGGTTCTTTCTCTACTGTAAAGCGTGAAGCTCGCAAGGGCGTTAACCCACAGACAAAGAAACCCATCAAAATCGCTGCTAAGAAAGTTGCTAAATTTATCCCCGGCAAAGACCTTAAAGAACTTGTAAATGGCGCTAGCAAAAAGGGTAAAAAGTAATTTTTATTGCTGACTCCTAGTAAAAAAGAAGACCTGATTTATCAGGTCTTCTTTTTTTTTACCTTGACTTTGGTCTTTTCCAGCATAAATTTTATCCTGTGTCCGTATATAACTTTAGGTCTATATAAGTCGGAAA
The DNA here is from genome assembly GCA_946407375.1 of uncultured bacterium. Taxonomy (GTDB): domain Bacteria; phylum Muiribacteriota; class Ozemobacteria; order Ozemobacterales; family Ozemobacteraceae; genus RUG334. Next base: position 3,925 of record CAMJNS010000018.1, on the reverse strand, counting down.
GTTTGTAGAAAATATGCAAATCAGCAGTAAAACAGATAAGGGTGTTGTAAGAAACAATAATGAAGATTCATTATTAGCCATAACTCCTTGGGACAGTTCAGCCATTTCTAAAAAAGCTTGTTTGTTTCTAGTAGCAGATGGAATGGGTGGACAAAATGCAGGAGAAGTTGCCTCTAAGATTGCCGTTGATTTTGCAAATAAATGGTTCGAAGAAAATGATTTTAAAGAAATCAGTACTAATCTGGTTGAAGAGTTGATTAATTCAGCCAATGAAAAGGTCTGGGATTACTCAAGACAACATCCAGAAACAACTGGAATGGGAACGACTTTTACTACAATTATAATAAAAGACAATAAAGCAATTATTGGGCACATAGGAGATTCTAGAATATATCGTCTAAGAAATGATGTTGTTACTCAGCTAACAAACGATCATTCAATTGTTGGAGAACAAGTTAGACTAGGAAAGCTCACTCCAAATCAAGCAAGAGTTCATCCAGCAAGAGGAATTTTAAGTAAAGTATTAGGTGCAAGACAGTTTATAAAAGCTGATATTTTTGAAACGGAGATAAAATTAAATGATGAATTTGTTTTATGTACTGATGGAATCTACAGCATGATTGAAAGTGAAAAGATTGATTTACTTATAAAGAGTACATCACCTGAAAATTTAGCAGATACTCTTATTGATAATTCAAATAAAGCTGGCGGCAATGACAATTCTACAGTAATTGCCTTCAAGCTCAATGAATTGCCAATAGAATATCCATCTAAGTTTTCTATATCAAGGTTACTAAAACTACTTAACAATTATTTTCAAAATAAAAGTTAAGATTTTTATAAATGTGTAGCAATTATTTGAATTTTAAAGTATATTTCTATTGATATTCTGGAGGTTTTCTGTATTATGGATACAACTTTGTATATAATCATTGCAGTTATAATACTAATAGTTATTGCAGTGGTGGTTTTATTGCTCGTTGGAAACGGACAAAAGAAAAATGTAACCAATGAGCATTCTAATCAAGATATAATTGACGGTCAGAAAGAAAGTGCAACCACCAAACGTTTTCAACAAGTTCTTTCTGATGATGCTCTTTCTGGTGAAATGGAAAAAAGAGCAGAAGAAATATTAACCAAATATACTTCAGGTAGTGGCGATGGTATTCCTGAAGTAGAAAAACTTCTTGAAGGTGACCCCAATAACGTAGACTTACTAGATTGGCTCGCTTTCATGTATTATAGTAACGACAATATCGATAAGGCTATTGAAACATATAAAAAAGCCTTGTCTATAAAATATGACAACGAAAATCAGCATTATTATCTTGCAAATAGCTACTACAAAAAAGGTATGATGTCTGAAGCTAGAAAAGAATGGAGCGAAGTAATTAGACTCAATCCATCTTCTAAGATTGCAAAAAATGCGCAAGAACGCATTGACTTTATTAATTCACAAGGCAAGTAATATTAAAAAGGGCTAATAATGCCAATTTTAGAACCTCCAGAATTATCAAATTATCATTTACTTGATCTTATAGGATGTGGCGGTATGGGTTCAGTCTATATCGCCTATCAGCTTGATACAGAAAAGTTAGTTGCAGTTAAATTTTTATCTCCAGAAGCAGCAGAAAACCCAGTCATTCTTAGTCAGTTTAAGCAGGAAGGTGAGATTTTACAACAATTAAATCACCCCAATATCGTTAGTTTCATCGATCAAGGCTCAAAAAACGGGCTCTATTATCTAATAATGGATTATGTAAAAGGGCTCTCGTTAGATAATTTTCCATTAGGCAATTCGGTTACGACCATAGGAGCCAAACAGGTTCTTCCAACAATGGAAGAATATATAAATGTTTTTATGGGCTGTTTTACAGCTTTAAGTTATATCCATAAAAAAGGACTTGTCCACAGAGACATAAAACCACAAAACATTGTTCTCAGAGGAGCTGAATACAAGCCCTGCCTTTTAGATTTTGGGATTGCAAGTTTTGTAAACAAAGAAGACGATCTTAACATCAATCCAGACCGTATGTTTACTGTTTCATACGCCAGCCCCGAACAATTAACAAACAAACCAATTGATATAACCTCAGATCTTTTTTCATTCGGCGTAGTAATGTATGAAAAATTAACTGGTCATATGCCTTTTAAAGGCAAAAGAGCAATGGAAGTCTTTATCGAACATACCAAATGGAAATTTCCTCCGCCTCGCCAGTTAAATCCTAATATTCCTCAAAAATTAGAACAAATAATTTTAAAACTTTTAGCCAAAGAACCAACTCAACGTTACCCCACTGCCGATATGGTTCTAGGGGAATTAGAACGACTTCGCGAAGTAACAATTCAAGGAAAAACTGGATTAAGCCTATCTAATATAGTAAGTGAAATTAGAGGGGTTAAACTAGAAAGAAAAGGCTTCAAAAAACGTACTCTAAGCGAAGAACAAGCCATGTTAAAGAAGCAAAGAGCAGAACTAGTCGAAGCCAGACAAAAGCTTAAAAATGAAATGAATCGCATCAATCTTGACGAGGCAAAAGTTGCCAGCTTTAGAGAGCTTTGCGATACTCTACAAAAAGATTATGCTCGCTTAGAGAAACAAATAAAAATGGTTTTGGGTTTCAAGAGCCAGCCTGTAGTTATTGATAAATTCAATAAGATTTTTAAATTTGAAACTATTGCTTTCGAAAAAAGAGGTATTCCCTTTAATATTAATGTTCTTGAACAAAAACTAACAAATACCGACGGCGAAGATATAATAGTAGGAAGCATCAATTTCACTCAGAGAGCAAAACGCGTTTTTTCAATTAATAAAAAAGACTCTTATCTTGCTTGGGATAGTAACAACTGGTATTTCTCTTCTTATGAAGAAAAGGATTTCCCAATCTTTTTAATGATTGGTGACAACAAAATGCCTAGACCGCCAAGAGGTTTTAAAGGATTTTTCTGGCCAGTAGAATTTTTACTAGCCATAAAGAAACTTGGTTGGACTGGTGTTTCAATAGTTGAAACATTTAGAGGAATTGATAGAAGCGGAAGAGAAGTATATGCAGAGCACAAAGAAGTTATTTTATTTGCTCAAAGCCTGTTTGATCAACTTCAATCCCCAGAGAATCCTAAAAAAGCCAATAAAGAATGAGTATTAATTATGGAATTAGAATCATTTTATAAAGAAATAATAGAAATATATAACAAACTAAGAGCAGACAACGAAAATTTTCTCATTAATAATTTGGGACAAGAAGCTTTTGAAGAATTAATAGACAAACGTTCTGAATATTTAGACAATCTGCAAATCATAGAAGACAATTTACGAGATGAATTATCAAATTTAAAACCTGATTTAGACTACTTTTCTATGAATCTAATTGAGCTGACAAGAGAACTACCAAATATTTATCCAAATTTACTTCAATATAGAAATAAGCTGATTGAATCCTTAGAAAACCTGATTGAGTCCGAGAAAAATGTTTCCGAAAATATGACCAATTTAAAGGAAGATATTAAAAAAGATTTAAGTCATGCTAGAACAGGGAAAAAAACTCTTAATGCTTACAAACCAGTCACTGGTTACTCTGGAAGCCACTTTATAGATAGTAAAAAGTAATACATAAAGACCAAAACTTGAGATATAAGATACAAGACCATAAATTGAGATATAAGATATAAGACACAAGACCATAAATTGAGAGAAAAGATACAAGACAATAACCTGAGATAAAAGTTAATATAATTCAGACATCTTTAATCTTGTAACTTATAACTTGAAACTTAAACAACAATAACTACAACAATTACCAACTACTATAACTACGAAATCGTAAGAATTTCAAAAAATTAAAAAAAAATAAGTTTGCCCTGAAAAGCAGACAGGGAAAACGCATTAATTTTTATTTTCTAGATGGACTTCGTTTTGCTTTCAGCA
>CAMJNS010000017.1 GCA_946407375.1 uncultured bacterium | reverse complement strand
AAACCCTTTAATTTGAAATTTTGATATTATAACAATAACATAGTTCGAACAGTATTCCCCACTTCTCGGGGATTGAAACTTTGATTTGCCGACAGGTTGCTTGCTAGATAGGAATCCGTTCGAACAGTATTCCCCACTTCTCGGGGATTGAAACGATTTCCAAAAATGCTAGGCAATTTCAAATTTCTATTTGTTCGAACAGTATTCCCCACTTCTCGGGGATTGAAACACTTTTGGTGTAACAAGTTTACCGTCTCTAATTGTTTCGTTCGAACAGTATTCCCCACTTCTCGGGGATTGAAACACCATTCTCACCGATGAACCTGGACTCGTCATCTTCTAGTTCGAACAGTATTCCCCACTTCTCGGGGATTGAAACCCACGAAGTAAGTTTGGCACCGCAGTTGTCACAGATACGTTCGAACAGTATTCCCCACTTCTCGGGGATTGAAACTCTGTTCCTGTAATTCTGCAATTTTTTCCAAGATTGCTAGTTCGAACAGTATTCCCCACTTCTCGGGGACATTAAATAATGAGCAATGAGAAATGAGGAATGAGAAATAAAAGACACATTCTTAGCTGGTTTATGATAAAAATTTATAATCTTTGATTGCCTACAAGGTTTGTCTTTCAGGCAAAAACACCGAATTTTGGGCTGTTTCAATTCCTAATTGCTAATTTCTAATTACTAATTGACACTGCTTCTCGGGGACATTAAATAATGAGCAATGAGAAATGAGGAATGAGAAATTAAAAGCACATTCTTAGATGGTTTATAATTTAAAATTTATTATCTCTGATTGCCTACAAGGTTTGTCTTTCAGGCAACAACACCGAATTTTGGGCTGTTCCAATTCCTAATTGCTAATTGCTAATTTCTAATTACTAATTGACACTGCTTCTCGGGAATAAAGCCAAGCGGAGCTTGGCTGAGAGGTTAGAGATAAGAGATTAGAGAGAAGGGAATTGTTTTGGATTAAGGCTATGCGTAATTGTTGTAGTTGGTAATTGTTGTAGTTATTGTTTAGAAGCAACTTTGTAATGCATCGAATAATTGAAATATTATTTGCTTTCATACTAACGATTAAACAATAAAAACTATAAAAACCAATTATAATAACTACAATTAAAAGTTTTTACGACTAACTTTTCTGGATTGCTTCGCAGTCTAAGACAGCAGCAATGACGATTCTGGCACAGACTATCGCAGAGCACCTGAAACAATCCTCTTATCTCTTTTGCCACTCATCTCTTTTCACTCAAAAGTTGAATTGCCATTCATAGTTTTGTAAAATGCCTATATTGCTTAAATGGTTGTTTGATGTTATGATGAAAAAAAGATTTTTGCAATTAATCTATTTGTAAAGATGCTTTATCAAAGAGGTATTCAGATGGTAAGCAAACACTTGCGAGATAATGCTAATAAAAACTTATTGACTGATACTTATTCTTTTGAAAATTTTAAAGAATATAATGGACTTTACGTTGATAAAACAGAATATCTCTACAAACTGATTTCTTCTGGAAAAAGATTATATTTCTTCTCACGCCCTCGCAGATTTGGCAAGTCTCTTACCCTATCAACTCTAAAGGCAATTTTCCAAGGTAAAAAAGAACTCTTTAAAGATTTATACATAGAAAATCAGTCTTACGATTGGAAAAAATACCCTGTTATTCATATTGATATGGGGTCTAATAGTTCATCTTCGCCCGAGCACTTAGAACAAAGTCTTTTGTATAAAATACAAGATATTGCAGAAGAATACAATATTAAACTGACTAGAAAATTCGCTAGTGATGCTTTTGAAGAACTAATCAGAAAACTATATGACCGCGAAGGTAAAACAGTCATTCTTATAGATGAGTATGACAAGCCGATTTTAAACAACATAGAACTTAAAAACATAGACGAGTTCCAGAAAATAATGAAGGGTTTCTACTCAGTCTTAAAAACCTGTGAAGCTTATGAACGATTTGTTTTCATCACAGGCGTCGGAAAGTTTCTGAAAGTCAGCATTTTCTCTGATTTAAACAATCTTAACGACATTAGTATGAGCGATGATTATGCGGCTATGTGCGGTTATACTGAAAAAGAACTGGAAGATAATTTCAAAAGCAAAATTTCTGCTATAGCCGAAAGAGAAGAAATAGAATACGATGTTTTATTGCAGAAAATAAAAAAATGGTATGACGGCTATCAATTCTCTATTGATGGTGAAAATGTATATAATCCTGTTTCTTTTGCTAAATTTCTAGATAACAAAGGCAGATTTAACAACTACTGGTTTGAAACAGGTAGCCCAAGCATCGTCATCAAGCTAATGAAAACAAAAAATATCAACATTGAAGAAATTGTTAGTAAAACATACAGCGAAGATGTTTTCACGGCTTATATGCCTTCCAGAATAGCATTTATTCCTATGATGTATCAAACTGGCTATTTAACGATAAAAGGAACAGAAAAAAACAGAGACCAGGAGTCGACTTCATATAGACTTGGTTTCCCCAATAAGGAAGTTGAAGAGTCATTCTACCGTAGGCTTATAACTAGTGCAGACGATAACGAAATAGGCAGTTCGCTTGCTTATGATATTCGAGAATCCATAAAGCAAAATGATATTGACGGAATGATGTCGATTCTTAAAAATTTCTTTGCTGCCATACCCTACGACATTCAAATTGTATGTGAAAAGTATTACCAAAGTCTTTTTTATGCAATATTTAAAACTCTCGGATATTCAATAAATGCTGAAGCTCATACGAGTAATGGCAGAATAGATGCAGTCATAGAGAATGATGAAAATATATATTTATTCGAGTTTAAGCTGGATAAATCTGAAAAAGTAGCATTAGACCAGATTGAAAATAAAGAATACTATCTTGCTTACCAAAATAAAGGAAAGAAAATAACCTTGGTTGGTGCTAATTTCAACTCTGAAACTCGCCGTTTGTCGGAATGGGTTACAAAAACTTGCTAACGAAAGCATTAAACCAAAACAATCCTCTTAACTACGACTCGCAGACGCCTCACGCTGCTCGCATGCACTCCAAACATCCTGTTTGTCGTCTTTTACTCTGCTCTCTCATCTCTAAAAGTCAGCTTTAACCTCAGACTTACGTTGGCAACAATAACTACAACAACTACCAACAACAATAACAACTTAAGAATCTTGGGTGGGAAAGCCAAATTAATAACTCATTATATCTTCTTTTGCTATTCCTATAGTTAGATCAGAACCATTAGTGAATAAGTTTATACCATCGTTTTTTTCTATAACTTTTATTGTTTGATGTGGTGTTTCAATATAATATTTTATATAGAATCCGTAATATTCACTTGATTTTACTTTCCCTTTAAGAACTAATAAATTGTCTTTATTAGCAGGGTTTACCTGTATTCTTTCTAATCTGACATAATGTTGCTTCGTTTTATCTAATTGCATTAAATCTATTATTTTTTCATTCAATTTATTTATATCTCCAACAAAATTGCAGACGAATTCTGTTTTTGATTTATTATATATTTCGTTTGGAGTTCCGATTTGTTCTATATTACCTTTATTAAAAACGGCAATTCTATCTGAAATTGTAAGAGCTTCATCTTGTTCATGAGTGACGTAAATAGTGGTTATTCCAATTTCCCTTTGCATTCGCTTCAATTCGTTTCTTAAGCCAACTCTTAGTTTAGCATCTAAGTTAGATAGTGGCTCATCCATGCATATAATACTAGGGCTAGTTACTAAGGCTCTAGCAATGGCAACACGCTGTTGCTGTCCTCCAGAAAGTTCTGTTACTGCACGAGAAAGATGCATTTCTGAAAGATCTACTTTTTTAACAATTTCCAAAACTTTTGATTTTATTTCATCTTTAGGCAATTTTCTTATTTCTAACCCGAAAGCAATGTTATCATATACAGTCATTGACGGGAACAAAGCATAACTTTGAAAAACAATTCCTATGTTTCTTTTTTCTATAGGTACATTTGTTATATCATTGCCATTTACAATTATTCTTCCGTTACAAAGAGGAATAAAACCTGTAATTGTTCTTAAAGTGGTACTTTTACCACAGCCGGAAGGTCCTAAAAAAGTAAAAAATTCACCATCTTTTACAGTAAGACTAATATTGTGTAATGCTTCAAAATCATTGAATTTAACAGTTATATTTTCTAATTCTATCATTATTTCTCTTTCCCTTTATCAAACCCAATAAATTTTAGCATACTTTTTAATTTTGTTTTATAAATTCTTTTGTAATATAATTTTTCTCTTAAATCCATTGAACCCAATCCATAAACAAGTAATAAAATAATCGATGAAAGAATCATTTTAAATACTGTAGAAGCACATTGCCTTCCAACTGCATTTACGTTATACCCCCCTCTGCCAGCTTCTACAGTCATATCTTTTACAACCATTGAGTATGTTTTTCCATAACTCGAATGAAATGTTGCTGCCATGCCATATTCAGAAAATAAAGCTAAGAAAGTTAAGGCAAAAACAGCCCATACATTTGGCATAATCACAGGAAGCTTTACTTTTATAAAGGCATAAATAGATGAAGCTCCTAAATTCCTTGCTGCATTTTCCAATTCTTCATCAATTGAATAAAAAGAAGCTTTTATCATTCTTATAGCATAAGGAAGTTTTATAACAGTATATGCCATTATTATAAGTAATCTGACATTTTCTTTATAATACAAATTTTGTCCGAAAACATACCAAATATTATCATTAAAAAATATTCTGTATGAATAACAAATTAGAATTGTTGGCAAAAGCCACGGAAACATCAAGCAGCTTTCTACAATTATTGCCCTTTTTTTATTTTTATTTTTAAATATGTATTCACAGGCTATAACAACAATTACACAGGCTAGTGCAGCCGCTATTGCACTTAAAATAAAACTCATTCTAATACCAGAAATTGTATCTGGGTTAGCAAAAAGACCACTAATAGCACCCTCTCTTATAACTGTTTTTCCTCTGTTAGTTAAAAATTCAAAATCTGATTTTCCTACAAAATTACTTAAAGTCCAAGCTGAAAAGTTTATTGTTTTTGCTTCAATTGCTTTATAATTTTGTAATGAGAAGATAATCAACATAATTACAGGAGTCATATATATTATGAATAAAACATAAGCGTATAAGTGAGCAGCTATGTTTACAAATTTATTTGATATTTTTTGTTTTATAAGTTTAGTTTTAGTCTTGCTTACAGATAAATATTTCCCTTTTTTTTCGTAAATCGTTAGTATTACTAATTGTATAATTGTAAACATCGCAAGAATAATAGACAACAACGCCGCTCTTGCTTGAGGGAAAGCTTCATCTACAGAAGAAGAACCTGCAAGTCTTACTATTTCTGGGTTAATCGAATCGTAACCAAGTAATGTGGGAGTTGACATTGCACAAAGGCCTGTAGTGAAACATATAACAGTAAGTGAAATAAGAGTAGGAACCATGGTTGGAAAAACAACCTTTAAAAGTGTTTTAAATGGTCCTGCCCCCATATTTCTTGCAGCTTCTATGGTGCTGTAATCTATGGTTCTGATTGCATTTCGTAAAAATAAAGAATGGTTACCTGTGCTTGCAAAAGTTAAAGTAAATAATACAGCATTAAAACCTGTAAACCATTGTGAATCTATAAATGGAAATACTTTACAAAGCCAAGTAGTCATAATTCCATCAGAATTGTATAAAAATTGAAAACCAGCAACTAGCGCAACACCAGAATATATCATAGGTGTCATATAGGCTAATCTTAAAATTGGTGCCCCTTTTATATCAAAATATTCTGTTAATAATACTATTGAAACCCCTACAACATTTACGCAAAGAACAAGTGCTACAGCTAATTTCAAAGAATTAAAAATAAAACCTGACATGGTTCCTTCATAAAGGAATTTGAAGACCATAAAAATGTCTGTTTCACCTGCTGCATTTTTTACAGTAAAAACTTGAGAAAGAGTATTAAAAAGAGGCAAAACCATAAAGCCTAAAAATAAATAACCTAATAAAACAAAGCAAAATATAGAAAAAATACGATTTAATTTCATTGCTGTTTCCTAACTCTAATTACCAGATTGGCAAAGCAAATCCCAATCAAGATTATCCCAGTCTGGTTCTTGGGGAGGCTTTTTTACATCAGACCAATAAAAACCTAGATTTGTCATAATATTAGTCCATTCTTTGCTATGCTTTGCTACATATTCTGAATATTTCATATTAGTATTTGGAACGATTTCAAATGCACAATTCTTTAATAAATAAATTTGAGGTATTTCATCATATACCATACCTACCGCATCTATATTACAAGGATAGGTATCAAATTCTTTAGCAAACTCTGCTTGAGTTTGAGCCGAACCAAACCATTCTGCAAAAGCCTTTACATTTTCTGTTTCTTCTTTTGTTCTGTCTTTCCGGTCTAATATACCTATATATTCAGCTACATAATAAGAGCCGTCTTTTATATCTACTAAATTCCAATTCTGTGGTTTTGACGTACCCCTTAAAGGATGACCAGAGTTATGTGCGGCATTATCTATTTTGCCATATAAAGAAGAAGAATAGTAAGTTGATACTTGAACTTTTCCTTTATTTAATGGATCGAAACCATAACTGTCTTTTGTATAAATTCCGTTATAGCAATATTTCCATAGCGTTTTCCAACCTTCTACTTCGATACCGCCTGCCTTAGAGTTTGGGTTAGCAAATGGGAAAAGCATAGCATTGTTTATATTTGAATTCGTGGTTCCGCCAACTTTACCTTGTCTGTACCATTTATATCCACAATTTACAATATCAGCCCAATGTTCAAAAGATAATTTTTTCCCATTTGTTCCTAGTTCATCAGTTCTGTAAAGCATAAGAATGTTTTGAACAACTAAACCATATGCTTTATTATCATATAAATAATTTCCTACCTTGTTTGCCCATGTAGGCTTCCAATCTAATAAAGAAAGATTAGGATAAGAACCGTTAACTATATGAGACCATCTGGTTTCATTTAAGCCAAAAATAATATCTCCGTCTCTGTTTTCATTTGCAGCCTGTACAACCGCAGCATCTCCCCTTAAAACTGTTTGGTCATCCATTTTTATATTAAAGCCAGCTTTTTTAGCAGTATTTACAAGCCAAATTGTATTTTCAATAGCATTTGTATTAGAATATATTCTGATTACATTTTTATTATTTTCCGTATTGTCAGAACTAAGTATAGTAAATAATAAAAATACTATCGAAAGAAAGACAATAATTATATTTTTCATTTTTTACCGTAGATTGATTTGTAAATTTATAAATGAAACACCTTGCAATATTATAATTTAAATCAATACCTATCTCTATTAAAATAAACAGTTTTCTAGATGAGTAACTTCATAAACTTGTTATTTATACTACTCAACACATTCAAACTCCTTATTCTCTATAGAATAATCTTTTTTTAAATTAGCAAAAATCTATTAAAAAGACAAGATTATTCGACAGACAGCACAGGGCAAAAGCAAACCTTTTCCCTTTATTAATGAAGCTTTTCGTAGAATCTTAATTAATAGTCTACAAATTGTCATAACCGTATAGCTTTCAGGGCTAAAGCCCTTATGCTATACTTTTTATGACAAATATGTAGACTATTAGTATTATCTAATTCAGGTAAGAAAATGAGTTTTCGCACTAAGTGCGACTCACCACTCATTACAGCACTGCTTGGCTAATTTCTAAAAATAAAGCTTTACTATAGTCCAGTCACCCTTCCGGCTTGTTTTGCAAGCCATCTCCCCTCAAGTGGAGGCTTTAGAACACTTATCACCTACCACTCACCACAGAGCCAAAGGCTCTTTTGCTCAGTGCTCTAAGCTCTCAGATTTAATATCTCAGAAACTTGCTGGCGGAAAAGCTTTGCACCGCCATTTGCTGGGTGTCTGACTTTTTTATAGGGAACCCCTAGTTCTTCCATTTGGATTGCGGCTTTTTCGCCAACAGCAATAATTGTAGCAGGTTTAACCATTTCTATTACAACCTTTAATATTTTTCGACCAGCTGCGAGTTCGGAATCCTTAGGGGTTCTGTTTGAAAGCATACCCTTTTCAACATTATAAGGGTGCCAGGGCAAAGAGTTCCAAATTATGAAAGAATATGGGTTAAGGCCAGAAGCTAAAAGATGTTCCCAAACTATTGTTGCAGTTGGTTCGTTAAAACCATCTTTGCGAACTTCTTCCTTGCTAGTTCGGCTTGGCAACATTGAAATAAAAACGTCTTCTGGTTTAATTCCCTTTTTGACCATATGCCCTAATAACATACGTTCAGAAGTCATAGCTATTCCACTGAAATGGCCCCCTTGATAGCCCATTGCTTCACCGACAAGCAAAATATGGGCTTTTCCCAAACGCTCATCTAAATAAGCTTTTAGCTGATGCTGTCTGATTTCGTAAGAATTATTGAAATCATCATTTTCGGGGTCGTTTTCCCACCAAGGATTGAATAAACCCTCATTTTTAGGGGAGTTACGTAATAAATCTAATAAATCATCTGTATTCATGTTATTTCCTTTTTACCCTCTTTCTTAAAGAGGGATGTCATTCGTTAGAATAACATGGAGATTTTTATAAGGGCACAAACAGTCTTCGGACTTAACTTTCTACTGCTTTAACCTACCTTTCAAAAATCCCCTAGACTACTTGCGTAGCCTTTCCCCTTTAAAAAAGGGGATTTTCAAAGAATTACCAACAACTTCATTCTTAATTCAAATTATCTAAGCACAGTCAACTCAGTCGGCCTGGGCGTAGCCTTCAACATCTTTTTTGGTGAGTTTAATGATAAAGCCATCAGCAGTCAAAGCCTTGATAGCGGCATTTAACCTGCGATCGTTAAGCTTGGTTTCTTCCTTAAGTTCGTTATAGGTTTTGAAAGCATCTCTAGCAAGGGCCGAATGAACAGTCTGATTGTCTTTGCTTTTTTTCAAGGTTTTAAGAAGCTTTTCGTGAAGTGCTTTGCCTTCTGCTAATGTTACAGTCTGGGGAACACCTTTGCGAATAGATTTTACAGAAGAAATTTCAGGCATTCTGGAATTCCACAAAACATCAAATTCAGCTTTAAAGCTATCAACAATCTTCTGATGATGCTGGTTATCACCATTGAAAATCATAATGTTTTCAAAGTTCATATTTTCGGCAGAACCAGACCAGTTGTAGCTTCCAACGACAATTTCTTTGTTGTTGATGCTTACATTCTTATGGTGTAGGAAAAGACTCATATAGCTGACCAAGCAAACCTTGTCTGTCTGCGGGTCGTAAGCATAAGCATTTCTTCTGAATCTGTAGCGAACTTCAATGTTTTTGATATTACGTCTTTTAGCTTCTTCTTCAAGCCAGGGAGCTAGCTTGCCCTGAGTCTTGTCTTCATCATCAAGCTGAGCATGGTCGAAGAGCAGTCTGAATTTGGCTTTTGGGTGTCTGGCAGCGCTTCGAAGAATTGCTTCTGCTAATTCCCTTCTAGTAAAGCTGAACATAGAAAGGTCTAAACCGCCATCGTCTTTTACTCTGTTAATAACCTTAATAAGTTCTGAATCTATAGTTGTAAGTTCTGTTTCACTTATTGGTTCGGAGTTAAAAACAAGCTTCACATAGCCTGGAACATAGTTTGTTTCAATGAATCGTTCAGGTATCCATTTACCAAAAACAGGAGTTGAGTATTCGTTCCACAGGCGGGCAAATTCTTCAGCAAACTGTCTTGCAACAACAGGCTGGTCATCAAAAAATACTCTGTTTTCACCATAAATCTGGTCAGAAGTAGTTGAAATATTTGCACTTCCGTTGAAGCAGCTAGTTGGAACAGCCATGCCAGGCTTATAGAAAACGCCAAACTTTTCGTGCATTGTTCCATAAATAACTTTGCCATCTTCTAGAGTCTGCTCTCTGCCGACTCTTTTCATAGCTTCCTGAGTAGTGCAAGCAAGAACGAAGTCATAGGGTTTGCCTTCTTTTTCTGCTTGTTCAGCCCCTTTTTTAACTATATCGGTAATCTGTTCACGGCTTTCTTTTGTCCATTCAGGAACACCGTCTAGCAAAAGCTTTATGTGAACACCTTTATCTTTTGCAGCATTTACCATAGCTTCTAAAGCTTTGAAATCACTCATAGAATACATAGCTATTTTTGCTGTGCTGCCAGGTTCTAGAGAATCAAATTTATAAATAATTGAATTGGAAAGTGTTGCTTTTTTTTCGCTTTTATCGCTAAAAATGAACTTTCGAGAATTGTTCACTTTAGCAAAACCGCCCTTTGGTCCATAATAGATGTTTATATCATCAGCAAAAGTAGGAGATATACAGCCAGTAATCGCAAAAACACAAAGAGCACGAGCAAGTTTATTCATATTTCTTTCCTTTTAAATTTATATGCTTTAATAAAATTCCACTTCCCGACTACCTTACGATAGTCAGCCCCCTCCGTATTGCTACGCAATCCACCTCCCCCAAAGCAAAGCTTTTGGAGAGATTCTTCGTGACAGCTACCCCTCATCCATTGGGGAGCATCACCTTTGCAAAAGGGGTGAGAACAGTTTACCAAGAACTAAATTTTAACAACTTAAGCCGAACAACAACTACAACAATTACCAACAACAATAACTACGTCTTTTATATATTCTGCAATCTTTTTTCGTATAGTGCAAGTTTTTTAATAATAGAAGTATATAATTTAAGGAAATAGTATAGAAGAATTAAATCATTTTTTGCGAATGAAAAGGCCACTCTGTTCCATTTCAGACAGAGATTTTTCGTAGCCAGTATTATCGGTAGACTGATTTTTAACCCATTTGCAAAAGTCGCTTAAACCATCTTCCAATGATATTTTGGGAACAAAATTAAGAATCTTTTTAGCCTTTGAAATGTCTGCTTTATTGTGAGCAATATCTCCGACCCTGAAATCACCAGTTATATTCAGTTTACTTTGGCTGTTGTAAGCATTTTTCAGTATTTTCGCTATTTCTATAACGGTAGTATTCACTCCACTACCCAAATTAAATATTTCGCTATTACTCTGTGCTATTGAAAGAGAACTAATTACTCCATCTGCTATATCTTTTACATGAACGAAATCTCGGCTTTCTAAGCCATCTTCAAAAATATTAATAGGTTTATTTTCCAGCATTAAAGTTGAGAAAATAGAAAGAATACCCGTATATGGATTTTTCAGCGATTGCCCAGCCCCATAAACATTTTGAAATCTAAAAATCGTGTAATCTATATTCATTGCAGGACATAAAGTCTGTAGCATTTTTTCTTGAGAATATTTTGTAAAGGCATAAAGAGAGCAAGGGCTTACTTCGCTATCTTCAGTTGTTGGCACCAATTCAAGCTTTTTTCCACAATAAGGACAATATAGATTAAAATCGCCTTTTAGCATAGTTTCACGATTACGCGATTTTGGGAAAACAACACCACAGGCGGGACAGTTATATTTGCCTTCTCCATAAACAGACCTTGAAGAAGAAAGAATTATTTTCTTTACTTTAGATTCTTTGCCAAGATTAGAAATAGCCTGAAACAGATTTGAAGTACCCATAATGTTAACTTCGTTATAACGGTTAATCTGATACATAGATTGCCCTGTTCCTGTTTCTGCTGCTAAATGAATAATATATTCGTTATTCTCTACAGCTTTGTAAACTGTATCAAAATCTCTAATATCACCTTTTATAAAATTACATTTATCTTTAATGTTGTTATATAAATAAGATTCAGTGAAGTTCTTTCCATGAATCTGTTCTGACAAAACGTCAAGAACGGTAATATTCCATTCTTTTGAATCAAAAAGTTTTGAGACTATTTCAGACCCAATAAATCCAGCACCACCAGTGATTAATATATTTTTCATAAATTTATGCCTTATATGAATTATCTGATAGAATTTCTTTTATTTTGTTATCGTTGCCCCAAACAGCTTTTGAATCATATTCTCTGTCAGGGAAAGCACCGTATTTAAGCTTAATTTTATAATTGTTTTCTTTTATAAAGCGTTCTACGCGGTCAGCCAACTTTTCAGGTTTGCCAGAGCAAATATTAATAATACCATTTACTTTTGTCTGTCCAACAGCAGCAGCAACCTGTTTACAAAAATCTTCATAATCTACAAAATCATATTGATTCTGCCCTGTAGTAAAAGGGAACTCTGTCTTTCCTTCTTTTTCAGATGCAGTAATTTTAGAGAATATAGAATTGCCAAAAGCTGAATTACCGACTATATAATAACCACGTAACCACTGCCAATCTGCACCATTTTGTTTAGCAATCATTTGAAGATAGTCTCTAAGAGCATTTTTTGCTATTCCATAGCAACTTTGAGGATGACATGGAGTCAATTCATTGATACTGCCTTCAAAAAAGCCTATTTCATGCATTGTTCCCATAACAGCAACCTTTTTGAGCCCACTTTTAAGCATTTTTTGCAAAAACTGGCAATGTTTTGGCAAATCGTTAAAATGGGCATCTGAATTATGAACAAAACCATCTCTCCAAGCTAAATGGAGTAAAGCATCTGGTTTTCCAAATTCTTCATAGGGATTTTCGCTTTCAAACATGTTGCAGACTATACTTTCTGCTCTTGAATCTATGTTTTTGTCTGCAAAATCACAGGCAATGACTTTGTGACCGTTATCTAATATTGCTTTGACTATTCCTTGACCAAGGTATCCGTTTGCACCAGTAACTAATATTTTCATTTTTTTCTCCGTTAATATGTTGTTTCATTATAATCCATATTATCATTGACTTCAAACAATTAGTAAATTTGCTTGTATAATAAAACATGTGTTAAGATATGACAAAATAATTATTGGAGGATAAAACAATGAAAACTCTGGAACTAACAATTCATAATCCCGAAGAGCAAACTGAGGTTTGCGCATTAACAAGAATTCCAGAGGTTTACAAAGGTTTAACGGGTTCGTGTTTTAGAAGTTCTTATTTCTCAGAAGAAGGTAAACGCAATTGCTTCGGACCTTTGACTATGATTTTTGAGATTAGAACAGCCAAAGATATTCTTACGGAGGGTTGTGATTATCAAGGTTTAGACATTAAACTTGAAACAGGTGGTCGTGTATTACCAGCTTTGCCAGCTTTTTCCGAATTACAAAAATTGCTCGATCAGCCCGATACTATTGTTCATATTAATGGTCATGTCTACAAACCCAATACTGAAGTTTTTGGTTTCCAACAAGTTTATGATGATTCTGTTAAATGTATAGATAGCTTGAAAAAACTTGGTTTCACCAACGAAACAATGTGTATATATGCTACTCCTAATGATATAAGTGTTGAAGTTAGTGGGGCATCTCTAGGTTTAGAAGGTAATGATGAGCTTTCCACACGCTATTACAAACTTTTATGTTATTTAGCCAATATTAAGGAAGTAGCTGGTAAGCCACAAAAGACAGATGTTAAAACCATAATACTTGATTCTGTTTTAACAAATGGAAAAGTTCTTTTGCCAGGAAGCATTCACCCCATCATGAAACGAGTCAAAGTTAGTGTTGGAGCATCTCATTTTGCATACGGCATAGCTGCTTTTTCAGACACCTGTGGAAAGAAACGAAGTGAAGAAGAATGTATACAAGAAGTTCTAAATTGGTTAAAATTTCTAGAAAAAGACCTACAACCTGTTGCTGGCGTTAGAGAACTCCTCGACAAAATACCAAAAGTTGCTTTACCAAACAAAAGCGCAAAAGGAACTGTGACTCAAGTAACAACAGCAAAACCATCTGAAATATCTTCCGAAAATATCCAAAAAGCTTTTGTTGGAGTTTTCCAACCATTAAAAGAAGAATTAGAAAGCGCAAGCAATGATTTTAAAGATATTCCTGTTGGCATACAAACATTTTCACTTACCTTAGATAAAGCACTAGGAAAAGGCTGGGCTAGTGGCGGTCTTCATATCATTTTGGGTAACAGAGAAAAAGGAAAAGCATCTTTACTGCTTCAACAAGCTATACTAACAGAAAATAAAATGCCTGTTCTATACGTTTCTTATGAACAAAATTTAAAAAATTTTGTAACAAATACAGCTTGTTTAATAGGTGGCATCAATAAATCAGAAATGTTGTCCGGGCTTGTTGGACCTAATTCCAAACAAATAAAAATGGCTCTTGGAGCAGCAGTAGATAAATTACAGACAAAGCTTTCCCAAAATCTTTATTTTTCAGGAATTGAAGCTGGAAGAGTTAAATTTGATGCAGATGAAATACTTCAGCTTGCAGATATGCTTCCAGAAGCACCAAGAAAGTTTGTTGTCATTGAATCTCTAAATGAAAATGACTTTGATGAAAGCCTTAATATGCAATTGCAAAAATTAAAAGCATTTGCTTTAGAAAAAAACACAACCTTTTTAATAAGTATCCATACAAAAGAAGCATCATCAAAACGCCCTAATATAATTGAAGAAACAGATTTAGACTATTTATCTAAATATCAACGTTTTAGCGATACAATTGTTGATTTGCATAGCGAAAAAACAAATCTCCGAAAATTTGTTGCTTTAGTAAAAGGTCAAGTTGACCAAAATCTTGTTGTTAATCTTGAACAAAAAGCTTTGCAACTTTCTGGTGGAAAAAGATTAAAAACAGACACATACTCTTTATTTAGAATTATCCATAACAGGTCTGGAAAAAGAGATATGATACTATTCCTTTATCAGCCAGATATGGGTAGATTCTTTGATTTGGCAACAGTTCCTTTGTCTAGACCCTAAACTTAAGAGAAAGGGAAAAACCTAAATTTAAAAGTCTAAAGCCATTGCTTGATAAATAGATGAAATGATTTATAAAAATAACTATATAATATATGGAAGAGTGCAAGGCGTTGGTTTCAGACGCTTTGCTCAGCGTTGCGCCTATGAATATTCTATTGGTGGTTATGTGAGAAACCTTCCTGATGGGAACGTTGAAATAGAAGCGATAGGTGAATTATCTCAACTTCAAAATTTTATTGAAAAAATTAATCAAGGTTCGTGGTTTTCTAATGTTGAAGAAATAGAAAAAACCTCATCAACAAAAGCAGATTCAAAAGAAAATGATTTTCGTATTATTAGGTAAAAAATTTTTCTTATAAAATTTCTTTTATTTTATTTGATTTAATTAATTAACTGCAACTAAACTGGCGCTAATTCATATTTTAACAGCTCTAAATTCTTATTTGAGTTTGCCGATAGTAAAAATATGAAGTATTTAAAACGCAATAACTATGCCATTTCAACTGGTTTGTTTTTTATTGTAGTAATACTGTTTCTAACAGGAATGACAGTAAGAAAAACTCCAGAAAGAAGAGCTTCCGACACAGCCGCTAAAGGGCGTCCTGTTTATGAGGAAATGTTTAAGGACGGAAGACTTAGAATAGTAGTATTTTGGGGATGGGATCATCCCAGAGATACTATAATGGGAGCTTTTCCTGCTTTTGAAACATTAAACGGCAGATACTTATATTACCGTGGAAGACCAGTACAAATTGAAATAGGTATGGTTACCCAAATCAACTATAATCCTAAGCAAATATTCAAAAATGCTCTAGAAGACCCAACAATTGATGTTGTGATCTATTCTGGTCATGGTAGATACGGAAGAGGAATGGCTTTCACAGATATGGAAGACATATTCCATTGCGGAAACGGAGATATAGTAGAAGATAGACATGTTAAACCTTATAGAAATATAAAAGCATCGTCAGAAGACTTGGACAGCACAAGATTTCCTCAATCATATAAAATTATTATGTTAAATACTTGTGATTCTAATGGTCATTTCAGAAAATCTTGGGGAAATAGATTTAAACAATGCAGAGCACCAATTGATCTTGTAACAGTAGAATATCCTGTATTTAACTATTACGACCACGTTAGAATAGTTAACTTCTTACAAGATTTGCTTTCTTTTTCAGATTGGAAAACAATAAAGAAACATTACGATTCTGAAATACATAAAAGAAAAAATAGGTTAATTATTGAACCTATATACGTGCCAAATGAATCTAATTATGCTAGTGTAAAATAGAGTTGCACGTTTATATAGGAGAAAAATAATGGCCGAAGAAAAAAACAAACTTACTTTTACAGGATTAGAAATTCCTTTAGTCCTTGCTATAATAGCTCTTTTCTGTTGGCACTCTCCTGTTTTATTGCCAATAAAACTTTTAACCGTTTTCTTTCATGAACTTTCTCACGCCATAGCTGCATTGTTAACAGGCGGAAAAGTTTTCGGCATAGATTTAAATTTAAACCAAGGTGGAGTCACATATACTTCTGGTGGTTGGCGGTTAGTTATCTTAAGTGCAGGTTATCTAGGAAGTCTTTTGTGGGGTTCAGGAATATTATTAGTTTCTTTAAAAAAAGGCATAAATCGTTATCTTTCTGTTGCTCTTGGAATTTTGATGATAATAGTTACTTTAGTATGGATAAGAACAATAGAAGCTATTTCTATAACCTTATTAACTGCTAGTGCTTTGATATTTATAGCTTACAAATTAAAAGAAGAGTATTGTTCTATTATAATCAAGTTTATTAGCTTTATTTCTTGTTTTTATGTAATTTTTGATATAAAAGATGATTTGTTAGATAGAACCGTTTCTGGTTCTGATGCTTCTCAGATGGCAAAAATAATATTTCCGGCATTTATGCAATCTTTTGGTAGTTACATAATTGGTTTTATTTGGTTCATAATTGCCATTTTTGTATTATGGAATGTTTTCAAATATGCTTTAAGTCCTAAAAAACAATAATGGAGTATCAATTAAGATGTCTTTAAACTTGGAACAACTTCAAAAAATATGGGATTTACATAAAGAATTAGACAATATTTTAGAGAGTTTTCAATTCTCCCATAGAGATATTAAATCCGCATTAAATGAAGTATATGTTTTTCTAAAAAAAGAAATTAATATTTCTGCATTTTTTGTTGAAACAAAAAATGAAAAGCTTATTAATACTGTATTTAATTATGGCAACTGTACAGAAGAAATAAAATTACGTGCTCCATTATTAGAAGATGTTGACCATATAGTTTGTTTTAGTATTGCAGAAATGGTTTGGTATGCTCAGCCTATAGACGTTGATTCCCATATAATAGGAACTATTGCAATAGGTTTTCAAAAATCAGAAATAACAGAAGAATCTGATTATTATTCAGAAGCACTAAACGCAGTAAGTGAGCTTTTAGACAGTTTTTTCTATGGAATTCATAGCTCAAGCATTAAACATAGTTTAATAATGGGTTTACAAGATGCATTAGCAGATTTAGACATTAATAGTTCCTTAAAAAGAGCAGCTATGCTTTTATACAGAAGTATTAAATTTGAGCATATGCTGGTAGTCTATACAGATAGAGATTTAATAGCAGATAGCAGAAACATAAAATACATTTATTTTAATCACAATAAACAAGTAAATGACAATAACGAAAATCCACTAATTGTATTAGATAATATAATTAGAGAGAAAAAGAATTTTTTAGCTATTAAACCAGAAGAATTAAAAAAAGCTTTAAAATTAAAAAATATAAACATTTCATATCTTACCAAAGGTGTATATGAAGAAGATTCTATCGGCTTTATATGTGTAGAATCCAATAAAGATGGTTTGTCGTTATTAGCTCAAGAGTTAATTCAAATATTTACAGAAGAATTAAGACAGAGATTAGTAGATTTAAATCGTGAAAAAAATATTTTAAGAAAATATTTTCCTAATATGGTAATTTCAAAATTAATTACAACTCCAAATTATGAGCAGCGCTTTTTAAAAGCTAAAGATGCTGAAATTGGAATTATTTTCGCTGATCTTTCTGGCTTTACAAAAATGAGTGAGCAAATATTAAAATCGCCGGAACGAATAACAAACTTTATTAATAAATGGGCAAAAGGTGTTGTTTCTAGGATTTTCCCATTAGGTGCTACTTTAGATAAAATTATTGGTGACTGTGCAATGTTTCTCTTTGGACCACCCTTTTATAATGTAGATAAAGAAACTATTGTCAGACATATGTTACAAGCTTCTCAACAGATTGTAAAATATACAAAACACTTTTTAGAATCTAAACAAAATCAAGATATTAAAGAACACCCTGATTATCCTGATTTTGGAGTTTCAATTGGAGTTAATTTCTGCCACTGTACTGTAGGTTTGATTGGTCCAAATCATGATTTAACAGCATTTAGCTCTGGGGTTAATATTACAGCAAGATTGCAAGGTCTTGCGAAAGCAAATGAAATACTTGTAACAGAAAGAGTTAAGGAAATTGCTTCAAGCTCTTCTAGCGCTTGGAAATTTTCTGAAAAATATGCAACAAAAGTAAAGAATGTATCTGAACCTTTAGGGTATTATACTCTTATTTCTGGTCGACAAGAATGATAATCAACATAACTGAACCAGTTTGTAAAAGTAATAAGAATATCGAGAACTGGTTTATTTATATAGTAGAATGTTGCGATCAATCATTATATACAGGAATAACTAATAATCTTGAAAAAAGATTATCAACTCACAATAGTGGCAAAGGTGCAAAATATACAAGAGGAAGAGGACCTATTGTTTTAAAATATTTTGAAAAAGTATCAAATAAAAGTACAGCTTTAAAAAGAGAAATAGAAATAAAAAAACTTACTAGGAAACAAAAGCTACTTCTTTTTCAAAGAGATAAGATTTAGAACTTTTATAAATGGCTCCTTATGATTTAATTATTTAAAAATTTTCTAACAAAGTCGATACTATTTAAAATGTTTATAATCTAAGGAATGATATGGGTTTTAATATTACAGAAAAACTTGTGGTTGCAGTAGCCTCAAGTGCACTTTTCGATTTAACTGAATCAGACAAAGTATTTAGAGAAAAAGGACCTTCTTACTACAAACGCTACACAAGGCAGAGACAGAATGTTATTTTTGAGCCAGGTGTAGCTTTCCCATTTGTAAGAAGATTACTTATGATAAATAAGAGGTTTGGTGAATACAAGCCTATTGAAGTAATATTGCTCTCGAAAAACGACCCAGATACAGGCTTAAGAGTTTTTAACTCAATAAAACACTACGGTCTAGATATTATAAGAGCAGGTTTTTTAAATGGAAAGTCGCCGATCGAGTATATTCCAGCATTCAATACCTCCCTTTTCCTTTCTGCTAATGCAGAAGATGTAAAAGAAGCTGTAAAAGCAGGGTATCCAGCAGGAACAGTATTGGGTTCTGGAACGGAAGAAGACGATCCAAATGATGATGAACTTCGCATTGCTTTTGACTTTGATGGCGTAATAGTTGATGATCAGGCAGAAAGAATATTTCAAGAAAAAGACTTAGACGCTTTTCAAGAAAATGAAATGGTCAATGCTAAAAACGCAATGGATCCAGGTCCTTTATTTAAACTATTTAAACATCTTTCAGCATTACAAAGAGCTGACAGACTAAGTGCAAGGAAACACCCAGACACCTATAAACGTTTTTTGAGAATATCTATTGTAACAGCAAGAAGTGCACCAGCTCACGAAAGAGCTATTATGACTCTTAGAAAATGGCGTATGGAAGTTGATGAAGCCTTTTTCCTAGGTGGAATTGAAAAAGGCAGAGTTTTAGAAATAATGAAACCTCATATTTATTTTGACGACCAGGTTACACATTTAAAAAGCTCATCTGGTAAGCATATTCCTTCTGTGCATATTCCATTTGGAATTACCAACAACAAATAAAATCGTGATATATGATTTAGAATTAAATTCTATAATTACAGCTCAATTCAACGGTCAGTCGGTAATTGATTACTTGACTGACCGTTTTACATATAAAAGTCGTAAGAAATGGCTTGATTTAATTATTTCTGGCTGTATAAAGATAAATAATAGAATAATTAATTCTGATTATTTATTGCATGAAAACGATGTTTTAACTTTTATAGTCAACAATTATTATGAGCCTGATTTAGACTGTAATTATCATAAAATTTTTGAAAATGAAAACATTATAGTAGTTAGCAAACCTGCAAATTTGCCTATTTCTTCTAATCACAGATTTTTTAAACAAAATATGACAGCTTTAATACGGCAAGATTTTCATTTACCAAATATTAATCCTATTCATCGTATAGACCGCGAAACAAGTGGGCTTTTAATTTATTTGAAAAAGAATTTTGATAAACCCAAAAGTTTACGAAAAGACCCTAGATTAATTATGAAAGAAAAGTATTATCTAGCAATAGTAAGAGGAGAAATTTCAGAAAAAGAATTTACTATTGATATTCCGCTTATAGATTCTAATATTCCTCCAATTGGTTATAAAGTTATAGCAGCAAAGAATGGTGAAGGAAAAGAAGCTTCAACTGAATTCAAAAGTCTTGGGACAGCTAAGGGGTATTCCCTTTTGCTAGCAAAACTTAATACTGGCAGGAAGCATCAAATTCGTGCACACTGTGCACTATCAGGTTATCCAATAGTTGGAGATAAACTTTATTCTTTTGAAGGAAAATATTACTTAAAACGCTTTAATAATGAAGAATTGACTGAAGATGATTATAAAGAATTAGGTGCACAGCATCATCTTTTACACGCCTATGCACTAAATCTAGAATTGCCAAACGAAGGATTAAAAAAATTAATATCAGAATATTATTCTGAGGATTTTAAGAGATACATGGAATTGTTCAAAGTGAAGCTTTAACCTAAACTGTAAAGACGAACTTTTGAAATCTAATCTGCTTTAAATATTATTTTTAAGTTATCAGCTTTCAGTTTTCCACTTTCAACTTTCAATTTGCACTAATTCCGTATCCAGAACGTATTTTAGGTTCAATTTCTTTTATCTGACGAGAAGTATTTTTATCTATTTCGTTTATAAGCCTTATAATTTCTTCTAACTGAGCTTTCTTTTCACGCAATATAGCAAATCCATCTTGATTAGCAATTACATTATTAGCTAAATCTAAGCTCAAAGATGTTGCTTCTTGACGGTTTATATATTTGCAAATTAAATATGCACCAAACCAAGATAACATTAATAAAATAATTCCTGCCTGAACAAAATAATCATTGGTTAAACTCGTGCCCTGCAGCAAATTATGAATAGCAAGATACAATACATATAAAACAAGAGCTAAAGGCAATAAATTAGCAAAAAACAACAAAAAATTTGATTTAAAACTTGAAGCTATTTTTTCAGCTTTTTCTTTTATGCACAAATCAGAAAGCTGAAAATCAGGTTTTAAAATTGAATTTTTATAATAATCCCAGCTTATCAGATTATTTTGGTGCATAAAATTCAAAATACTTCTGTAGTTAGATTTAAGCTGTTCACTAGAATTAATCTTATATTCTAATTCTTTTTTTGTTTGATTTTCTTTTACTCTATGAAAATATTTATTTACCCACAAAAAAGGAGAAACAAAGCTAATAGACTTGCCACACATCGAATCATAAAGTTCATAAGTTAGTGTTTTCTGTATGGAATATTTAGAATCTGACTCTGAAATAATATTTCTAATTTCTGATTCATTACTTGTTTTTGCTTTATTTTCTTCAGAAATTAATTCATTTTTTAATTTTTCAAAATAATCTTTAACAAGCATATTATTTCCTGCTATTTCAATATTTTTGGAAACAGCATTTTTATATTTAATTAATTTCGCTCTATAATGAAAAAGTTTATTACTAACTGATGATTTTTCAGAAATTAATTCATCTTTTAATCTATTGAAATCTTCAATATTTTCATCAGTTGTAGCACTAACAAAAAATGATTTTTCTTCAGGCTTTAAAAAACCTAATTCTTTAATTCTTTTAATAAACTGGCTTTTTATATTTTTTCTAGATTCTTCTTTTAAAGTATCAATTTTATTTAATACAAAATACCAATTTTTAGTAGTTGTCCATCGTTTCAAGGCTTTATGTAAAACGGCATTTGAATACTTTTCCGGTGTGGTCACAAAAACTAAAATATCGGAAATTTCAGCCATTGCTTTTGCCTGTTCTATATTCTCTTCTCTTGTGCCATCTAAGTCTGGTGTATCAACTAAAACAAATCCATTTTTTTCAGATTCAATATAAGTGGCATCACCCCAATCTTCTGGAAGTAAATTACCAATATATTCTTGTGGTGCATAAATATAGCATCGGTCAGTATAGTTTCTTTGTCCTTCCTTAGAAGAAGGACTAGCCCCCTCTTTTTCGATTAATTTGCAAAATAATTCTGATTTTCCAGAACCTGTGCCCCCAACAAGAGTAACAATAAGAGGCTTATTTGCATCAAATTTAGCAGATATAGCATTTTCCAAATTAGATATTAATTTATTAATAATTCCGTTGGAATCACAGCCTTGAGCAATTTTTATAAGATTCTTTGAATCATTATTTAAATTATCAAGCAAATTATCGTTTATATTAATCATTGTTTTCTCCTGAATTATCCTTAAAAGACTCTGGGGCACAATCTTTTAACAATTCGATATCTTTATTATTCTTATCTAAAATGTCTCGTAAATATTTAAAATCAATGTTTTCCAAAACCAAGTCATTAGCATATTTTATTAAATAGTTATAATATTCTTCTTTTCTCTTTTCTAGCCATTCTTTTTGAATGTTTTCCAAAATAGGTCTCAAACCGATTGCATTAAGGAAATTAAGAATTTCCGAACCGCTAATTCCACCTAAAGCAGCAAGAGAAATCATACCAAGAGTTCCAATAGCACCATCAACAAATAAATCTACTAGGAATAAAAAAGTGCCTGTAGCTAGAAGTGCATTTGCTATTTTTGTTTTAACTTGAACTTTATTGTCATCAAGGCTTTCATTTAATTTAGATTTTACAATTTCATCTATATAGCCTTCATTTTTTACAGGTAGAACAACCTTATAAAGGCTTCTTAATCTTTCTCTCAATTCTTCCCCTTTAACTTTCTTATTCATATTGAAATTGGCTTTTTCGTTTTTAAGCCATTCTTCAAACAATCTTTCTACGGAAACAGCGAGGCGCTTTTGTTCTTCTTCTAGTTTATTATCAGTGCTAACAGAATTAATTTCATTTTTAATCGCTTGTTCTTTATTTTCATCTTTGACAAAGAGATTTTTAATTTTGTTGCCAAGTGAAAATAGTTTTCTTTTAACAAGGTCATAGCGACGAATTTGAATTTCACCAAATATCTTATTTAGTATTTGTAAAAGAGGAATCTTGTCTCCAACAATAAATTCAGTTTCTATTCTTATTTGATTTTCTATTAAATTTCTGTAATCCTCTTCGGCAGAAATGAGCTTTAATGCATCATTACAAATATATTCACCTAAATCTGCCGCCTTTTTTACAGAAGAACAAAAAGAGCTAAGAATTGTATTTTTATCCTGATTTGTAAAAATTTCATCAATAAAAGAAGAATTAGAATTCAAAACTGAAGGTTGAATATCTTCTATAGTTGGAGTTTCTTTTAAAAGGCTGTAGTAAAAATGGCACTTTCCTAGTTCGCTAACAGCAGAGGAATCAACTCTCTTGATATTATCAATTAAATGCTTACTTAATATTTGCTGAGCAACATCGGCAGATTTATTTCGAGTTAGCAAATAAATAACTTTACCTGAAATTCTCAAAACCTTAATAAAATACTCAATTGTCTTTCTGTCGGAATAACCCTCTTCAGTGCTGACAAATATAATAGAGTCTGCACGCTGAATCATCTGCTCAGTCTTTTCCCAATTACTAACAGCTACAGAGTTGAAGTCAGGAATATCGGCAATATATATCCAGTTCACTTTATTGCCATATTTCATTTCGTATGGTTCAATAAAGAGTTTGTCTTTAGGAATATTTTCATCTAGAAGCTCAACAGGCGATTTTAAATAGTCTATTTTAAAATTAGGCAAATAATCGTTTCGTTCTGGAGAATCAAAAACTTCTTTTGGAATTGCCACCAAAGAGCCGAAAGAGTTAGGTCTTCTTATATCGCTAGTTGGAGAATTTAAGCCAGTTAGCAAATTAAACAGAGTGCTTTTTCCTGCTCCTGAAGGGCCACAAAAAGCTGTTACCAAAACAAGTTTACCATTTATTAAAGGTAATTTAGTTGGTATTTTTTCTAACATACTAACAGGATCTTCTCCTGATTGTATTTCAGGGAATTGTTTCTGTAACTCTCTTAAATTATTTTTTAAACGCTCAATAACAGCAAATGTATTTTGATTAGCTGTTTGAGAATCTGTATTCATTTACTAAATTACTCCTTAGACCTAGTACAATGTCCAATATAAGTTACCCTACTCCTTCGACTAATTAACCTTAAAGTTCTTATTGGAAATAAAAGTTAAAACCTATCTTCTTCTCAATTTTCCCGATGTATCACCGTGGAAAGTGCAATAAACATATCCATCTTTTGTTAAATCTCCACTTGCTTCATAATTACATTGTGGCTCAGGCATGCTTGGATAATCTTTCAAATAATGTGCAGAAACCAATTGAGATATTTCCAATTTTTTCATCATATTGTTAGCGGGAACATCCATATTATACATTTCAACAGCTCCCTGAAGCACTCGTTGGTTAGCAAAACAAGCTTTTTGTCGAGCTGATGTTCTAGCAGCTTTAAAGTTTGGTATAGCCATAGCAGCAAGAATGCTAACCAAACCTATGGAAAGAACAAAAGAAACTGCTAATCCAACAAAGAAACCAAAAAACCAAGTGGACCAAGAGAAGTTTTTCTTATTTGTATTATTATTTGAATAATTGTTATTCCTAGAATTATTAGCTGATGATAATCTTTCCCCACAGCTACTACATTCAGAAGAATTAGGACTAACAGCAATTCCACAATTTGGACAAAAATTAGCCATATAACTACCTTTCTATAGAAGAGAACTATTAATATTATGATTTTAACATAATAACTATATATAGATAAACTATTTTGTAATTCGAGGTTATGGGAACAAGTAGTTATTTTATTCACAAAGTAAAAAATAATTAAATTTACTATTGCAAAGAAATATTTACCTGTACTATACTAAAACCTGTGCATAAGTTTTAGGCAAAGATGATTTATAAAACCCTCATCTAAAGCCAATTATACATCTATCTAGCAAGGAATCTTTATAAAAATGGCAACAGAATCAAGTGGCAGTGTCTTAAGAAGAGCCGTGCCCCTTTCTAAGCTTTTTCAAAGTAAAGATATTATCTTTGCCTTTGGTGTTGTAGTCATTGTATTAACTTTGATTATCCCTCTTCCACCCTTTCTGTTAGATGTATTACTAACTTTAAATATAGCAGTCTCACTTACCATTCTATTGGTTGCTATTTTTAATCATGATGCACTGCAATTTTCAGCATTTCCAAGTATATTGCTAGTTACAACCCTTTTTAGATTAGCACTGAATGTAAGCACGACAAGGCTAATTTTATCTGGTCAAGGTGCAACGATGAACCTCATAAAATCCTTTGGTAACTTTGTTGTTGGAGGGAACTATGTTGTTGGATTCGTTGTATTTTTGATTTTAGTTTTGATTCAGTTTTTGGTAATTACTAAAGGTGCTGAACGTGTAGCTGAAGTTCAAGCAAGATTCACTCTTGATGCTATGCCAATTAAAGGTATGGCAATAGATGCCGACCTTAATGCAGGTGCAATAGACCAAGACGAAGCCACAAGAAGACGTTTGAATCTTTCTCGAGAAGCAGACTTTTTCGGAGCTATGGACGGTGCCAGTAAGTTCGTCAAAAACGATTCTATTGCTGGTATTATAATTACAGTAATCAACCTATTAGGTGGCATAATAATTGGTGTTATTTTCCGTAATGAAGCAGCAATGGATGCTCTTTCAGCCTATGCACTATATACAGTAGGTGACGGACTTTGTTCTCAAATTCCAAGTTTACTTGTTTCTACAGCAACAGGTATTGTTGTTACTCGTTCAAGTGCTGAATCAAGTATGGGTGACGAAGTTACTGCTCAATTGTTCTCCAAAGCAAAAATTCTTGGAATTACTTCTGGTTCACTACTATTTCTCGCTCTTATTCCTGGACTTCCAAAAGCAAGCTTCATCTTATTATCCATTATTTTTGGAACCTTGGCTTATGTCAACAAAAAGAGTGATGAAGAAGCTGAAATTAAACAAAAGGAAACTCAAGAAGCAGAAAAGAAAGCTGAAGCCGCTAATGCTGGTCCAGAAGATGTTTCTTCTCTACTAACAGTAGACAGACTTGAATTAGAAATAGGTTACAATCTTATTCCTCTTTGTGACACACATCAAGGTGGAGATTTATTAAATAGAATAGCACTTATAAGACGACAAATAGCAATAGATTTAGGTCTCGAAGTTCCATCAATAAGAATTAGAGATAACATTCAACTTAATCCAAATGAATATGTCTTTAAGATTAAAGGTAGCGAATATGCTTCTTATGAAATAATGCCTGAAAATTATTTAGCAATGATGACAGAACCTGTTGCTAATAAAATAAATGGTATAGAAGTTCAAGAACCAGCTTTTGGAATGCCAGCCATTTGGATTCCTGCTTCAATGCGTGATAAAGCTGAAATGTCTGGGTATACCGTTGTAGATCCGTGCACAGTAATAGCCACACATCTCACTGAAGTTATACGTAAAAATGCTGACGAAATTCTTGGCCGCCAAGAAGTACAAAAACTTCTTGATACTATAAAGAAAACTGACCCAATGCTTCATGATGAAGTTATTCCTAATGTTATTAGTCAGCCAGTTTTGTTGAAGATTCTACAAAATCTTCTTCGTGAAGGTGTTACAATAAGATTTATTGGAAATATTTTGGAAGCATTGGCTGATTGTAAAGGAATCAACGATCTTGACACCCTTACAGAAGTAGCAAGACAAGGTCTTTCCAGACATATAGTTAAACCTTTATTGGGTTCTGATGGTGTATTACGTGTTCTTTCTCTAGAACCTCAATTAGAACAGAGTCTAGCTAATGCTCTGCAGAAAGTCGATGGCCAAGTAACTCTTGCAATTGATCCAAATTCTGCTTCTAAACTATTAGAACGAATCAGGGTTAAAATTGAAGAAGTTATTAATGAAGGAATTACACCTATCATTCTTTGCAATTCGGCATTGAGACTTAGTATCAAACGTTTAACGGAACGTATGGCACCCAAACTTAATGTTTTGGCATACAACGAAATTCCAAATTCCATTAAACTGGAATCAATTGGCTTAATATCTTTGAAAGGCAAATAATAAATGAGAGATCAAGCAGCCTCTTTAAGAGAATTAAAAGCTAATTACGAAAGAATGGTTTCTAAGCCTAAAGCGGAAACTTCATATGATTTTCTATCAAAAATCAAAAGAAATACTCCGCTTTTCGCTTATATACTAATATATCCTGATTCATTAAATGCTAAATTTCCAGAAATAGACAATTGGTTATCTAAATTAACCAATGCACAGCATACATACTTATGGGATCAAGCAAACCTGATTAATAACAAAGTTCTGACTTCAAAATCTAAGGATTTGCTGTCATTTCCAGTATTGCCAAAACAAATGGCAATGCTAGACATAATAAGCAAAACAGATTCGGAACGTATTGACTTTCTTAAAAATCTTTCTAACAATCTAGACAAACAAAGTGAAGTATGGATAACTATAAAAGCGAGTGAAATATCTTATTACACTTACTTATTTAACGCTTCAAACCGTTTATATATCATGCTTCCTGATTTTGAAGATACGGTATTAAAAGGGTATGAAATTGTAAAAACTTTATACGGTTTAAAGATTCCAACCCCCATAAACCTTTTAGAATTTTCTTCTAACTCCTTTTTTGAAGAGGCTTTTACCAGTAACAGAATAAAAAATGTTGCAAAAAAATTTTTAGGTATTGACCTTTATTATGCAGGAGTGGTACTCTCTAACGGTAGATACATTCCCCCGATTAACGAAGAGAATCAAAAAAGTATAAAAAACCAGACAGGCGCGTCCTGTAGTGATTTTATGTACTCTTTCAGTGAAAATATCGTTAATCTGACACTAGGAACAAATTAATATGACTGAACCTGTAATGAAATCAATTGAAGCCATAATAGCCGAAACCAAACAAGAAATTCGGCCTTATGTATTCAAAAGATTGGAAGCAAGAACTCCTCGCAAAGCAGGAGCGAAGATTGCACGCACCATTACTGTAACTTCCGGTAAAGGTGGGGTTGGAAAAACAAGTTTAGTCGCTAATCTAGCAATTTGTCTTGCTCAGGCTGGTCAAAGAGTTATAATTCTTGACGCAGATTTAGGCTTAGCAAACATTGATGTAGTTTTTGGAATCAGACCTAAATATAACCTTATGGATGTCATAAATGGGGATATGGATATAGACAACATAATGGTTAATGGTCCTTATGGCATTCAAATCATAGCTGGTGGTTCTGGAGTAATGGAACTAGCAGATCTTGAAAATGATAAAGCAGAAAGATTATTTAACCAGCTACATTTTTTAGAAGATAAAACAGACTTTTTGCTCATTGATACAGGTGCTGGAATTAGCAAAAGTGTAATATCATTTTGCCAAGCAGCTGATCAAGTAGTGGTTATTAGCACTACAGAACCCACGTCATTAGTTGATGCGTTTGGAATAATAAAAGTTTTAAGTAGTAAACGTCCAGATGCCTTTGTTTATGCCTTAGTAAATAAAGTTGATGATATTGAAGAAGGCGAACATATATATAGAAGGCTTTCTACTGTAGCAAAAGAATATTTAAACAATTTTGATGTGCATTATCTGGGGTGCATAAAACAAGATCGAAATATGCACATAGCGGTAAGACAACAAACGCCGCTAATGATGTTTTCACCAATGTCTACAGCGGCTGTAGAGCTTCGAAGAATTGTATCAGAAGCCTTTTATGAGTTTCCTGAAGAATTAAAAACAAAAGAAAAAGAAAATGAAGGTTTTTTCAAAAGATTAGCAAAAATATTTAAAGGAGGGAAAAATAACGAATGACCGATTTGTATGAAACCATCGTTGCTGATACTCCTTTAGAAGCTATTTTTATTGCTAAAGAAAAATATGGAAAAAACTATCAATTAATAAAATCAGAAAAGATAAAAGAAAAAACGTTGATGGGAATACTAGAAAAAGAACGAGCAAAAATAACTATTAAACCTTTAAATAATCATATTAAGAATCTTTTTACAAATAAAGCTCCTCTTTCGTTAGAAACTTCACAAAACGAATCTTCAAATATTTTTAACAACAGTAGTGTTTTAAAGGAAACACAAAGCACTTATGAACCACGTATGGCTTCTGTTCCAGTTAATGTTGCCAAGAACAACTATAGAAAAGCACAATCAAAATTACGTTACGGTATAAGTGGTTTACATGACATTCAAGAAGAAAATATTGAAACTAAATCTGAAAAGAAGCCTAATAATATAGAAGATTTTGATTTGAATTGTAAATTAGTATTAGATAGCATAGACGATGTAAAAAAAGGAAGAGAAAGAGCCAAAAGTATAAGTGGAGATATAAAAGGAAACAGTATAAACTCTAAGAGATTAGAAGAAATACAAGAAAAGCTTGACCTTCTTACTGCAACAATTAAAAATCTTACAGAAAATTCCAATAACTTTTTATGTGAAAATCAACTTCCTCAAGGTCTATCTGACCTAGAAAAAGAACTACAAGATATTGAAACTCCTCAAGAAATTATTAAAGAAATTTTCAAAGATTTGCGAAAGAGCTGTGATAAACAAACACTTTGCGAATCTAAAGCAACATTTTGTGCGTTACACAAACTTATAAAAGAACGTTTGGCAATTTCTTCAAGTTTTGAAATAAAAAAGAGTTCGAAACCACAAGTAATAGTTTTAATGGGACCAACTGGAGTAGGAAAGACAACAACAATAGCAAAATTGGCAGCTAATTTTTGCTTTAATCCAGAAAAACCAATAAAAGCCTGTTTCCTAAATATAGATTTTTATAAACTAGGAGCAAAAGAACAACTTCAAAAGTATGCAGACATCTTTAGTATTCCACTAGAGGATATTACTTCTATTGCAAGCCTTGATTATTATCTCAATATACACAAAGATGATGACTTGATTATAGTTGACACAGCGGGAAGAAGCCAATATGCATACAAAGATATAGAAGAATTGAAATCATATTTGAATCGTATTCCGAACGCCACAAAATATTTAACGGTATCATCCACATCAAAATATAGTGACTTAAAAGAAATTGTAAATAGTTTTGCCCATATAGGTTTTGACCATATTATTCTGACAAAAACAGACGAAACCAAAACAATAGGTCCCGCAGTAGGTATGTTATTAAAATCAAATAAGTCTTTGGCATATATAACTCATGGGCAATCTGTGCCAGATGATTACCGTATAGCAGGTTTTGACTTCTTTGAAGAAAAACTTTTCAACAACATACAAAACATTCACATCAATGAATAAATACATAATCAAACAAATATTTTCCTTTTTGCTTGATTTTGGAGTATAATCTATTATTCTATTAACAATGTTATAAACAAAAGTTTGGCCGAGGCGACTGATGGATATAGATCTGTCCCAATATATGGGAATGTATATCGATGGTTCAAAAGAGAACCTCGATTTAATGGATAAACACCTGCTTGCTTTAGAGCAGGATCCTAGTAATCTTGAAGCAGTAGGAGAAATATTCCGAGCTGCACATACTCTAAAGGGTATGTCTGCAACTATGGGTTTTGAAAAAGTTGCACACTTAACCCATGTCATGGAAAACATTCTCGACAAACTGCGAAATCACCAGTTAGAAGTAACTCCGCCAATTATTGATCTTGTTTTTGAAACATTTGACGTACTGAGAGTTCTTATAAATGATAGTATTGAATCTACAGATTCAGGCGTAGATTTAGATGGTATAGTGGCAAAATTAAATGCTGCAGCAAACGGACAATTATCAAATGCTACAGCAGGAGCGACTCAAGCTGCGCCACAACCAACTGCTCCAGCTCCTGCTCCTGCTGCTAGTGCTCCAAGTTCATCAGGGAACAGCAATGATGCTATTAAAGCACAAGAATTAGCAGACATAACTGTAAATGAATTTGAAAATCAAGTTCTCTTAGAAGCCAAAAACAATAATTATAACATATTACTAGTTAAAGTAACTCTTGTATCTGATTGTCTATTAAAAGCTCCAAGAGCTTTTATGGTTACAAGAGGGTTAGAAGAATTAGGTTTTGATACAATAAAGTCAGTACCCGACACAAAGGATATAGAAGAAGAAAAATTCGATTTATCCTTTAAAATGGTAGTTTTGGGACCAAAAACTGAAGCGGATGTAAAAGATGCTATTGAAGGAATATCAGAAATTGAATCAGTATTGATTTTAAAATTAAGTCCTAATGATTTTAAAATTCAGTCCAGTATGGTTCAAGCCGCTGCTCCAGCTCCAAAGCCAGCAGCACCTCCTACTCCAGCACCTGCTCCAGTATCAACTCCAGTTGCCACTCCTGTAATGACAGCAACTCCAGTTATACAACAAGCTGCTCCAGCTTCCCCGCCACCTCCTCCTCAAGCGACACCAGTGGCAGCACCTCCGCCACCTCCGCCGCCCAAACCAGCTCCGCCAAAACCTGCTGCAAAACCAGCGAATAAATCTAGTGCTGAAAAACACGCTACCCAAACAGTTCGTGTAGATATGCGACGTCTTGACGAATTGATGAATCTTGCAGGGGAACTTGTTATCAACAGAACACGTTTAGCTGAAATTGGAGGTAAACATAAACTAAAAGACCTGAATGAAGCTCTGACACGTGTTTCACAGATTAGTACATCCTTGCAAAGTGTTGTTATGCAAGTCCGAATGGTTCCGGTCGAACAGTTATTTGAAAGATTTCCAAGAATGGTTCGTGACCTTTCCAAGAAGCTTAATAAAAAGATTAATCTTGTTGTTGAAGGTAAAGAAACCGAAATGGATAGAACTGTTATTGATGAAATCGGGGACCCAATGGTTCACCTTATAAGAAACTCAATAGACCACGGTATTGAATTACCAGAAGAACGAATTGCAAAAGGTAAACCAGAAGTAGGTACAATAACTCTTATAGCTCGTCACGAAGGAAACAACGTTCTTATAGAAGTTAAAGACGATGGGAAGGGTGTAGACCCATCTATTGTTGGTAGAAAAGCAGTAGAAAAAGGTATGTTTACTCAGGAACAAATCAATAAAATGAGTCCTGAAGACATACAAAAAATCATTTACTTACCTGGTTTCTCAACAGCAGCAACAGTTAGTGACATTTCTGGTCGTGGTGTTGGTATGGATGCTGTTAAAGCTAAACTTGAAGACTTAAACGGCGTCTTAGAATTAGAATCAAAAGTTAACGAAGGTTCAAAAGTTACAATTAAACTACCGTTAACTCTTGCTATTTTACCAGCTTTGATGGTTAGAATAGGTAAAGAAATATTTGCAATACCTCTTGGTTCTGTTCAGGAAACCATGGATATTACCAAATCTGATATAAACATAGTTCAGCATCAAGAAGTCACCCTATTGCGCGGTGATGTTCTTCCTATAATTAGATTGAGAA
This sequence comes from uncultured bacterium, assembly GCA_946407375.1. Lineage (GTDB taxonomy): Bacteria > Muiribacteriota > Ozemobacteria > Ozemobacterales > Ozemobacteraceae > RUG334. The sequence goes on along the minus strand of CAMJNS010000017.1, from coordinate 3,962 downwards.
ATATACTTAATGTCCCAACTACGGAAGAAGAAAAAAAAGCATTAGAAGCTAAAGAAGACGAAATATCAATAGTCGTATGTTCTTCAGGAGAAAAACGAGCAGGTTTTATGGTTGATGAGCTCCAAGGACAGCAAGAAATAGTTATTAAGTCTTTAGGAAATCTGCTAAGTGGTATTCCTGGAATTATGGGTGCAACAATGCGTGGGGATGGTGATGTTGCATTGATTCTTGATATACCTGCTTTCTTCCAAAAAGGGCAGTCGATGTAGCAACAATGATGATTCAAAATAAGGAGTAATAGCTTTGGATATAGATCTTTCCGAATATATGGGAGCCTATATAGACGGTGCCCGTGAAAATCTAGATTTGATGGATAAAAGGCTGCTTGAATTAGAGCAGAATCCTTCAAACATAGAAGCTGTAGGCGAAATATTCAGAGCAGCTCATACTCTTAAAGGGATGTCGGCTACGATGGGATTTGAAAAAATCGCCCATCTCACCCACGAAATGGAAAATCTTCTTGATAAACTCAGGAACAACCAGTTAGCCGTCACACCACCTGTCATAGACTTAATATTTGAAACTTTTGATATATTAAGAACATTAGTAGATGATAGTATCAACCAAACAGAATCTTCAGTAGATCTTACTGAAATATCTGCTAAGTTAGCAGCTATGGCAAACGGATCTGCTCCTGCTCAAGCAGCCCCAGCTCAGCCTGCACCATCATCTCAACCTCCAGCTCAACCAAGTATTTCAAGGAATGTTGCAAGTGCTGGTGCCTCACACAATGCTGACATAGCCGAATTTGGTCTTTCTGATTTAGAATTATCAGGTTTACATGAAGCAAAAGAAAATGGAAAGCATGTTGTTTTATTAAAAGTATCTTTAGTTGCAGATTGTCTTCTAAAGGGACCTCGTGTATTCATGGTAATTCGTGCCATAGAAGACTGTCAGGCAGAAATAACAAAATCATTACCAGATGTAAAAGATTTAGAAAATGAAAAATTTGATAAATCTTTTAAAATGATTTTAAATTCCGCTCAACCTCCCCAAGAAATAAAAGATGCAATAGAAGGTATTTCAGAAATTGAGAGTGTTGAAGCTATAGATTTAGAATTATCTGACCTCTCTGATAGTCCAGCTTCTGCTACCCAAGTTGCTCCTGCTCCTCAACCTGTATATTCTGCTCCACCAGCTCCATCTTCACCTCCTGCTCCAGTAGCTGCTCCTCCGGTAGCAGCTCCCCCACCCCCTCCGGCTCAACCTACTTATTCACCTCAAACAGCTACACCTGTTTCTGTTCCTAAAGCACCAACTCAACCAGCTATAGCTCAACCTACTCCGCCACCTCCTCAAGCTGTTCAACAACAAGCTTCTGAAGAAGCAGAAGAAGAGGAAAAAGAAGTAATTGGTATTACTCAGCTAATAACATTTACATTAGCTGGCGAAACCTATGCTTTAGAAATTCAACAAATTGAAACAATTATTAATTTAACAAATATAACAAGAGTTCCAAAAGCACCTTCTCATATTGATGGTGTAATCAATTTGCGTGGTGAAATTATTCCTGTTATTAATACTCGAAGAAGGTTAAAACTAAGTGAAGCTGAAAAGTCTCCTCTGAATCAAATAATTATTCTTACTTTTGAAGAAGAAAAAGTTAAAGCAGGTTTTTTAGTTGATAGTGTTAAAGAAGTTATTAGATTGCCAGAAACTTCTATAGAGCCACCATCTAGAGTTAGTGAAAGTGTAGATATCGAATACTTACGTGGTGTTGGTAAAATAGATAACAACATTATTATTCTATTAAATGCCCATAGAATAGTCTTTGATAATCCAAAAGAAGATTAATTAGTGATAAAAAAAAAGCCTCGATGAAAACATCGAGGCTTTTTTTATACAAGATTATTCAAACAATTCAAGACTATGTTCTTTATTGAGTTTCTGACACATCTTAATAAATTCATCTAATGGAACATCGTTAAGCTTTTTGTTTCCACGAGCAGTAATAGCAACAGTCTTGTTTTCTGCTTCTTTGTTACCTAATACAACTATAAATGGGTCTCTATTATTGTGGAAATCTTTAATCTTAGCTTTCATATTGTGGTCAGAGAAATCTGCTTCAGCACGAATACCTGCCGCACGCAAAGTTTCTAATACTTCTTTAGCATATTCATTATGTTCTGGCATTATAGGGACGATACCAACCTGGAAAGGTGATAACCAGAATGGGAACAAGCCCTTGAAGTTTTCAATTAGAATACCTATAAATCTTTCCAAAGAACCAAATATAGCTCTATGAATCATAACTGGTCGCTTAAAGCTGCCGTCATCAGCAACATACTTCAAATCAAAGTTGAGAGGCAACTGGAAGTCTAATTGAATTGTTCCCATCTGCCATTCACGACCTAAACAGTCTTTCATTTGAAGGTCAATCTTTGGTCCATAGAAAGCACCGTCGCCTTCATTGATTTCGTAATTTCCTTCACCATAGGTTTTATCGAGAATGTCTTTCAATGCTTTTTCTGCATTGTTCCAAACTTCGATATCACCCATATAATCATCAGGTCTAGTAGAAAGTTCTACACGATAAGTCAAACCGAAAGTGTTATATATTTCGGTTGCAATATCCATAATATCTTTGATTTCAGAAGCAATCTGATCTTCTGTTACAAAAAGATGAGCATCGTCTTGTCTAAATTCCTGAACACGGAACAAACCGTTCAATTCACCAGATTTTTCTTTTCTATGAATAACGTCAACCTGACTGATACGTATTGGAAGTTCCTTGTAAGAATTTAGTTTTCTGCGGTATACATTGATTGAGTTCGGGCAGTTCATTGGTTTTGCTGCATAAGTAGAATTGCTTTCATCGTCGTAAACGCGCTTACCGTTTTCATCAAGTTCAAAACCAGGAACTAGGAACATATTGTTGCGGTAGTGACCCCAGTGACCTGAAGTTACCCAAAGCTGCTTGTTATTAATAACTGGAGCGGATATTTCTTGATAGCCGTGAATATCATGAATTGAACGCCAGTAATCTAACAAAGCATTATATAATCTCCAACCTCTTGGCAACCAGTAAGGCATACCAGGAGCGGTTTCGTCGAACATGAACAAATCAAGCTGTGGACCTAATTTTTTATGATCACGTTCCATAGCTTCTTTAATAAGTTTTAAGTGTTCGCTTAAAGCCTGTTTGTTTTCAAAAGCGTAAACATAAATTCTCTGAAGCTGGTCACGGTGTTCATCGCCACGCCAATAAGCACCAGAAACTGATTTAACCTTAAAAGCTACATTCATCAATTCCTGAGAATTTGAAACGTGAGGACCTCTGCAAAGATCTTCAAAATCATCACCAGTATAATAAACAGTTATTTTTTCGCCTTCTGGAAGGTCGGTAATTAATTCTACTTTGAATTTTTGGTCTGCAAATTCTTTTAAAGCTTCTTCACGAGATAATTCTTTAACATTCCAGTTTTCTCTTCTTTTAATGATTTCATGCATCTTATCTTCGATGGTCTTGAAATCTTCATTTGTCAAAGTTCTTGGAAGAATGAAATCGTAGTATAAACCATCAGCAATTTGAGGACCTATTGCAATCTGGACATTTTCTTTACCGAAAATTTCCATTACAGATTTTGCTAGAATATGAGCCAATGAATGGCGGTAAACTTCAGAAAAAAACTTTTTATATTCTTCTTTGTTTTCTTTATCCATATTTAACCCTTATTAAGATTATTTTTGCGTGTAATTATACCACTTATTATAAAAATGGCAATGAAATAAATAGATTTTAAAGAAAGAACAACTAGTTTGAAAATAAAAACTTTTAATACTATCAAAAAAAAGAAATTTCCAAAAAATATTTATGAAAAACAAGAGTTATAAAAAAATACTCTAGAAAAACGAATTAAAGAATAGATGTTTAAAATTAAAAGCAAATAAATAATAAATTT